>NZ_JBYIQP010000027.1:0-76822 GCF_057707665.1 Actinacidiphila sp. bgisy167
TATGTCCGCAGGCGATCCCTTGGACTCACTCATCTAGGGGCTGGACGGTGCTGGGGGCGCCGCTACGCGCGTACGGCGGGAGCGGCGGCGGTGCCGGTGTCCGTCCGGCCGGGCCCGGCGCCGTCGTCGCTCCCGGTGCTCGTCCCTCGAGAGCGCAGGCCGTACCAGGCGAGCGCCAGGCCGGCCAGGAGCAGGAAGCCCGCTCCGCCCGCCACCACGCCGTGCCAGCCGTAGGCTGAGTACAGGACTCCCGCGACGCCCGAACCGGTGGCGCCGCCGCCGAAGACGGCGAACATGTACACCGTGTTGAGCCGCCCCCGGCTTCCCGGCGCGGCGGCGAAGACACGTGCCTGGTTGGCTATCTGACCGCTGGTCACCCCGTAGCCGAGGAGGTTGCAGCCCACGGCCAAGGTGACGAGCGACCGCCCCGCCACGGCGAAGAGCGCGAAGGCCGCCGCCGCGGAGACGACGGACAGGGTGTTGACCGCGGAAGGCCCCCATCGGTCGGTGAGCCGTCCCGAGTAGCGGGCGGCCAGCGCGCCAGGAACGCTGCATAGGCCGAAGAGGCCGACGACGGCCGGACCCAGCCCGATGGGCGGCGCGGTGAGATGGAAGGCGAGCGTGGACCAGAAGGCCGAGAAGGAGGCGAAGACCGTCGCCCCCAGCGCGGCCGACAGGCGCAGCGGAGCGTATCGCGCCAGCAGTCGGGGGAGTGAGGCGAGCAGGCGGCCGTAGCCGCCCGATGCCGCGGCCCCGACGGGGCGCCCGGCCGGCATGTAGCGGGGGAGGACCAGCAGCAGCGCCGCCGTGGCCGCGGCGGCGACCAGGAATCCGGCCCGCCAGGTGCCCGCGGCCTCGGCGATGAGCCCGGAGGCGGTGCGCGAGAGCAGGGCGCCCATGGTCAGCCCCGTGCCCACCGCCCCCAGGGCCCGTCCGGCCTGGCCGGGAGCGGCCATGGAGGCGACGGTCGGCATGATCACCTGCGGCAGTGCGGTGCTCGCCGAGAGCACGAGGGTCGCCATGCCCAGCAGGGCCACGGACGGCGCCACGGCGCCGGCCAGCAGCGCGAGGGCGGTCACCGACAGCAGGACCCGGGACAGCCGGCGCAGCCGGGCCCGGTCCGCGAGCGGGACGACGGCCACGATGCCCAGCGCGTAGCCGATCTGCCCGGCCGTGGCGACCAGCCCGGCGGTGGAGGCGGAGACGCCGAAGCCGCGGGCGATCTGATCGAGGAGGGGCTGGGTGAAGTAGATGTTGGCGACCGTGATCGCCGTCGCCGTGGCGAAGACGGGAAGGGTTCCCCGCTTGACGTCCGATGGGGTTGCTGCGGTGGTCATGGGTCCTCGCGGAGGGCTCGCGGGCGGGAGGGGCGGGACTGCCGCGGTGGGGGGCCTCGCCCGGGACTGTCTGGATGATGTGAGTCATCCTCCCTTTCAGGATGGTGGTCATCATCCTGAAAGTCAAAGACGGCGACCGTTCCCCTGTGGCGCAGGGGGTGTCGGGGGCGCGAGGGCTGTCGGTCAGGGTGTATGATGCGCATCATCCACACCCGTTGCCGGGTCGGTCCGGCGCGCACACCAAGGAGGTCAGCGATGGGTCACTCGCAGGCAGCCAAGGCCGAATCGCGCGAGAAGGTCCTGCGGATCGCCGCCCGCCGGATCCGCGAGGAGGGCATGGCCCGCCCCGGTGTCGCGGACCTCATGAAGGAAGCCGGACTGACGCATGGCGGCTTCTACAAGCACTTCTCCTCACGCGACGACCTGATGGCGCAGGCGGCGGCGCTCGCCCTGGCCGACGGTGAGCACAAGATGGCCGAGGCCGCCCGCAAGGACCCCGAGGCGCCCCGCTCGGGGCTGATCGACGCCTACCTCAGCTCCCGCCACCGGGACGCCCCCGGAACGGGCTGCGCCCTGGTGACCCTCGGCGCCAGCGCCGGCCGCGGTGACGAGGCGTTGAAGGAGTCGTACGAGCTGCAGGTGCGCAGGTACCTCGAGCTGATCGGTGAGGCGGCGCAGGGTGACGACCCCGACGACGTCAGGGCCGACGCGATGGTCACCCTCAGCGCCCTCGTCGGCGCGCTGCTGATGTCCCGCGCGGTCGCCGACCCGGAACTGTCCGACGAGATTCTGGCCACGGTCGCCGGACGCCTCAAGGGCACGGGCGCACGCGTACCCGCCGAGGTGTGACGGGGAGGGCGCGGGCGGAATCGCCACGGAATGCCCGTCCGCGTGCCGAACCTTGTCCCGCCGATCTGCTGGCGCTTGCAGTGAACCGGCGGTCGGCCAGGCTTGAGACCTGCGGGCAGCAGCGGCTGCAGCGCCCTCCACTGGAGCGTCTGGCAGATCTTCCCCCATCACGGAGGATGTCCGACGCAGGCTATTGATCCACTTCCGTCGGAGAGCGGAGCATGGTCTCGCCGCGACCGCGAATGTCGTCCGCCTGAGCCCGCGCCGCAGCTGCTTCTGTCTTCGCCATGTACTGGTCCTCCTGGAAGTCCTGCTCGAACCCTGAACGCAACTCGATGGCCCCTCCTGGGCCGAGCGGCCCAGGAGCGGCCTTGCCATGTCGCATCGCAACGCCGTACTGACTCACGGAGACCGGAAGGGCAGCCGAGTAAGGGACCGCACGCTGGACGGCGGCCCTGAACGCCTTCGGCGACAGCGGCCGGCGCATGTCGTGCCTGCTGTCGCGACGTCGTGGACGGCCGCTCGGACGGGTCCATCGAGGCACGGCTTCGTCGCGGAGACCGCGCACGTTGCCCACGGCCTGTGACGGGCTGTCGGCTGCCCAACGTGATCGGGGGAATCGCACACGGAAACCCCTCTCGGACTGCTGTCGTCCGACCTGGGCCCGGATGGTGGCTCTTGGGCTTGACGCTGGCCACTGTCGGTACCATCACCCACTGGTGAGTCGGCAGCCGATCCGCCACGGCCGGCGAGTCCCGAGAGGAACAACCGCAGCATGCTTGACGGACGGCAACGCATCCTCATCATTGATTCTGCTCCGGCGGAGCATCTTCCTGCCGAACTGGCACCGCTCACGGCGGCCGGTATCCAGATCACGCTCAACCTGTGGCGTCTGGAGGACCGGGAAGCTGTCCGACGGCACTTGGGCGACCAGGTGGACTATGCCGACTTCACCGGGTTCGACGAGGAAGCCCTGATCCGGGAACTCGGACGCGACAACCGCGGTTACGACGCTGTCAAGACCCGAGCCAACCTACCGATCACCCGGCGCACGCTGGAAGCGGGCGCCCGGAGCAGCCTCGAGCGTCGCCTTCGAGTCGTCGCCCAAGTCGGTTCAGGCGTCAACAAGATCGACCTCCAAGCCGCGACCGACCTCGGCATTCAGGTCACGCACACACCCGGAAGCAACGCCGAAGCCGTTGCCGAGCACGCCCTCGCACTGATGCTCACGGCAATTCGCGGCGTCGTCCGGCACAACCGTGGTGCACACACCGGCCAATGGCCCGTTCACCCGCAGGCGCTGCCCCCCGAACTGGCGGACCTGACGCTGGGTATCGTCGGGCCCGGCCTGATCGGCCAGGCTCTGTCCCGGAAGGCCAGGGCGCTGGGCATGACGGTGATCGCGGCCGGGAGCACCCGCTTCGACGACCGGCAAGCCGAAGAGCGCGGACTGCGGCGCGCGGGCTCACTCGACGCACTGCTCGCCACATCCGACGTGGTGTCCCTGCACTGCCCCTTGAACCAGCACACCCGCGGCCTCATCGGAGCCGCCGAGCTCGCGGGTCTGAAGCCCGGTGCCGTCTTGCTGAACCTGTCACGCGGCGGAGTCGTGGATGAACATGCCCTCGCCGCTGCCTTGACGGACCCCTCCGCACCACTGGCGGTCGCAGCCGTTGACGTCTTCGAACACGAGCACACGGAGTTCGCGTCGCCGCTCATCGGTGTCGAGAACGCGATCCTCACCCCCCACGTTGCCGGGATGACCAGGTCGGCCGCCCAACGCGCCGCAGACCAACTGTCGCGCAACATCGTGGCCCTGCTGCAGGACCGCCAGGACGGCGTCCCGATCGCGAACGCTTGGTGCTGAGGCCCTCAGGTCGCCATGACCCAGAAGGCTACGGCCTGGCATCCGAGACACTCCTCGCGAGTGGCGCCCTCTCCTTCGTCGGCGCCCACCGACGCGACCGCCCCCGCCGCCCCGGTACCCGCAGCGGGTACCGGGCGCGGGCCCGGTCGTACCGCCGGCCGCCGACACCGGTACGGCCACTGCCTGCCGGGCCGCCGGCCTGGCGGCGTGCCGAGCCTTCACGAAATCTTCCCGACCGCCCCGGGCCCGACCGCGCCTGACGGGGCAGGCGCACAGCCAACAGGACGCTGCGACACGGTGACGCGGCCGAACCGGGCCCACGAGGGGACGTCCATGCGAGCACTCACGGAACACCTGCCCCTGCGGCTGATCACCCCGACCGGCCGGGTCCTCGATCTGTCGGCGGACTGCCAGTACCGCGCCGACGACCCCTACACCGTCCGGATGCGCTTCGGCCTCGGGGCCGAGTCGCAGTGGGTGCTCTCCCGTGAGCTCCTGCTGGCCGGACTCGCGGCCCCCGCCGGGGACGGCGACGTCCATGTCTCACCCGACGACCACGCCCACACCCTGATCGCCCTCGCAGGCCTGGACGGCGCCGCCGTCCTGCAGGTCGTCACGGCCGAACTCGCGCGCTTCCTGGCCGCGACCGCGGATCTCGTACCGCTCGGCACGGAGAGCACACGCATCGACTGGGACGCCTGCATCGCCGGTCTCCTGTCTGCCTGAGGCGCCCCAGCGGACCGCCCGCCGGGCCTGGGGCTACTGCGGCGCCGCGCGGTTCCCGGCCCGGCTCGACACGAGCCGGGCCGGAACCGCCGCATGGGCATCAGGACACCGCCGCAGGCGGCCGGTGAGGCCCCGCTGCCGTGCGGGCGCGGCCCCGTCGCGGGCGGCGCCGGGACCGGGCGACGCCGTGCCGGCTCCGCTCAGCGTCGGCCGGCTTCCTCCGGCGCCTCCGCGGTCGGGCCGCAGGCGGTGTCCGTCCTGGCCTCGATCGCCCGCAGGACGGCGACCATGTCCGCCCGGCCTTCGCCCAGTTCCACGGTCTCGTCGAAGAGGGCGTGGCAGGCGTCCAGCAGTGGCGAGGCCAGCCCGGACGCGCGGGCCGCCTCGGCGATGAGGCGGTTGTTGTGCAGCACGTCCGCCGCGGCGGCCTGCGCGGCGAAGTCGCGCCCCAGCAGCTTGGGCGCCTTCACCCGCGACACCGCGCTGGCCATGGGCCCGGCGTTCACGACGTCGAGGAACCGCGCGGTGTCCAGTCCCTGCCGCTCCGCGAAGTGGAAGGCCTCGGTGAGCCCGGTGACCATCGTGATCAGGAAGAGGTTCACCGAGAGCTTCATGAGCAGCGCCCCGGGTACCGGCCCGCAGGTGAACGACTCCCGGAACATCGGCGCGAGCAGCGGCCGCACCTCATCCACCGCTTCCGGGTCGCCGGCCAGCATCGCCACGAGCTGCCCCGCCTCGGCCGGGGTGCGCGAGCCGGAGACCGGGGCCTCGACGTAGCGTCCGCCCGCCGCTGTGACGGCGGCCTCCAGGCCGCGCGAGTACTCCGGCGAGGTGGTCCCCATGTGTACGACGACGCGCCCGGCCACCCGTGCGGCGAAAGCCGGAGTGCCGCGCCCCAGGACGGCGTCGACGGCGGCGCCGTCGGCGAGCATCAGGACCACCACGTGAGCCCGGTCGAACACCTCGCCCGGCTCGTCCGCCACCGCGGCCCCGGCCGCGCGCAGCGGGGCGCACCGGGCGGCCGTACGGTTCCAGACGACGAGCCGCGTGCCGGAACCGGCCAGCCGGAGCGCCATGGGCTGCCCCATGATCCCCAGACCGATGAAGCCCACATCCGCCACTGCCCACCGCCGTCCCGGCCGTCCGGCCCTCGATCAGCGCAGTGTGATGGCCGCCACATGCGCTATGACGGCTGTCATAATAGACCTCGGCGCGGCGGCCACCGGTCCCGCGCGACCGGACGGCGGTGGGAGGCCGGCATGGCCGGTAGCGAGCGGAGTCCCCGCGAGCGCATGGTCTTCAGCGCCGCGCAGCTCATCCGCCGCGGCGGCGTCACGGCGACGGGCATGCGCGACGTCGCCGCCCACGCGCGGGCGCCCCGGGGATCGCTGCAGTACTACTTCCCCGGCGGCAAGGAGCAACTGGTCAACGAGGCCGTCGGCTGGGCCGGCCGCTACGCCGGCAACCGCGTGGCACGCTTCCTCGCCGCCCTTCCCGAGCCGACCCCTGCCGCGCTGTTCGCCGCCATGGTCGGCCAGTGGACGGAGGAGTTCCTGAGCTCCGGTTACGACGGCGGCTGCCCCGTCGCGGCGGCCACCGTGGACTGCGCCGGAACCTCCGCCGCCACCCGGTCGGCCGCGGCCGCCGCCTTCGCGACCTGGACCGGGCCCGTCGCCGGGGCGCTGGAGGAGATGGGGGTGCCCGCCGGGCGGGCACCGTCGCTGGCCACCCTGATGATCAGCGCCATCGAGGGCGCCGTCGTCATCGCCAGGGCGGAGCGGGACGTGCGCGCTCTGACCACTGTGGCAAATGAGCTCGGTCCGCTGCTGGACGCCGCCGTCGCCCCGCGCGGCTGAGCGTGCCGCCTCCGGCGGGCACCGGTTTCGGCGCGCCGGGACCTCGGTACAGCATTACGGTTTGAGCACCGGCGCATTCGGCCTGGACCGGGGTTCCCGTAACCGGGCGGTTCGGGAACCCGCTGAACCCCGCGTCCCCTGGAACGAGGAGGCATCAGGATCATGCCGTACGCAACAGCCAAGGACGGGACCAAGATCTTCTTCAAGGACTGGGGTACCGGCCGGCCCGTCGTCTTCTCCCACGGGTGGCCGCTGACCGCGGACGCGTGGGACCCGCAGATGAAGTGGATGGTGGACCACGGTTTCCGGGGCGTCGCCCACGACCGCCGCGGCGGCGGCCGGTCCGACCAGCCGTGGAACGGCAACGATCTCGACACCTACGCCGACGACCTGGCGGCCGTGATCGAGGAACTCGACCTGCGCGACGTCATCCTCGTCGGCCACTCGACCGGCGGCGGTGAGGTCACGCGCTACATGGGGCGGCACGGGACGGGCCGGGTGGCGAAGGCGGTGCTGCTGGGGGCGATCCCGCCGCTGATGCTGAAGACGGACGCCAACCCCGAGGGCCTTCCGATCGAGGTCTTCGACGAGATCCGCCAGGGCGTGGCCACGGACCGGTCCCAGTTCTACAAGGACCTCAGCGGCCCGTTCTACGGCGCGAACCGCGAGGATTCCACGGTCAGCCAGGGCACACGCGACCAGTTCTGGCTCTGGAGCATGACGGTCGGCGTCAAGGGCGCCTACGACTGCGTGAAGGCGTTCTCCGAGACCGACACCACCGAGGACCTCAAGAAGATCGACGTCCCGACGCTGATCGTGCACGGTGACGACGACCAGATCGTGCCCATCGTCTCTGCGGGCGCGAAGAGCTCGAAGCTGGTCAAGGGGGCGGTCTACAAGGTGTACGAGGGAGCCCCGCACGGTCTGGCGATGGTGCCCAAGTTCGCCGAACGGTTCAACGCCGACCTGCTGGAGTTCACTCGCGGCTGAGGGCCGCCCAGCGCTACGGACGGGGCGGCTGCGGACGGGGGTTCTCCCGGCGCCGGCGGCGCATGATGACCCACAGGTCGAGCAGCGCGATGAGTGCGAGCCCCGCGCACAGCACCGCGAGCCAGACGAACGCGGCCTGGTCGGGGGAGTCACCAGGCGCCGCTCCCGCCGCGAGCGCCGCGAACAGCACCGTCCCCAGCACGAACAGCGGCGCGAACAGCCCGACGAGCGCCAGGCGCAGGCAGAGAGCGCTGCGCGCGGTGACGGGTTCCGTGCCCGTGCGCTCGTAGCGGCGCCCGACGAAGCCGGATCGCGACCGAGG
Source organism: Actinacidiphila sp. bgisy167 (assembly GCF_057707665.1). Taxonomy (NCBI): domain Bacteria; kingdom Bacillati; phylum Actinomycetota; class Actinomycetes; order Kitasatosporales; family Streptomycetaceae; genus Actinacidiphila; species Actinacidiphila sp. bgisy167. The sequence goes on from NZ_JBYIQP010000027.1 coordinate 7,948, forward strand.
TACCGGCGGCCTCCCACCGGAGGACGACGTGTGTTTCATACGGCACACCTCCCGTGATCGGAACGTGTGGCGCGCCTACCCATTGACGCAGCCCGAACGCCCGGCCCCTCCGGGCGTTCGGGCTGTGGGCTGTGGGCTGCCGGCTCGCGGACGGCGGACGCCTGACGCGGGCCCGTTCACCCCGAGTGCGAACGGTCACGCGCCGGGCGGGGCGCGCCACCCGGCGCGCGGCCCGTGCGGTCCGCCCGGGCCGGGGGTGCGGCCGGCCGGCCCGTACGCTCCCCGCCGGTCGCGACCGGCTCGCGGCGGCGGCGGCGCCGGACGCGCTCACCGCGAGCCACGAGACGCAGCCTGGCCAGGGCGGCGAAGCGTTCCCGCTGCGCGCGGGCGGCCGCGTCCAGTTCCTCCATCAGCCGGTGCGAACGGTGCTCCGGCGCCAGTTCGTCGAGGATGCGGTCCACCTCGGCGAGCACCGCCCCGTGCAACTGCCACGCGTCCGGGTGCTGCCGCACCCGGTCGAGCAGTATGTGGGCGACCTTCTCCCGGCTCGCCCGGGCCGCCGCGAGCTCCGCGGCCAGCCGGGCCTCGGCCTCCTCGGCGTTGCTGCTCACCTGCGTCGTCACCAGGACGGCGAAGCTGACGAGCGCCCCTCCGAGATGGGCGAAGAGCTCCTCGACGGCGACCGCCACATCACGGTCGAACAGCGGCTCGCCGGCGCGGCGCCGCTTGGCGAGATCGGTCAGTGACCGTGCCAGAACGCGCAGCACCACCACGCAGATCTCCAGGGTGTCCAGACCTGTCCTCAGCACCACCCGCGACAACAACCCTTCTTTCACGCGGGGATTGAGCCGCAGGCTGTCCTCGGCCTGGCGCAGCGCGGCGTCGACCTCGGCGACGTCCTGGTCCAGCCGGCGTGCTTCGTGCAGCCGCGCCGCGGCCCGCTCCACGGTGGCGGGGGCGTCCAGTTCATCGCCGCAGCACAGGAGAAGATGACGCATGCGGCGGGCCAGGTCCTCGATGGACTCCCCGGCGGTCCCCACCCAGACGGGCGGCGCGAACAGCCCGTTGAGCAGCAGGCCCACCCCCGCGCCGATGAGGGTCTCCAGCACCCGGTCCCAGGCCTGCGCCGTCAGCTGGCTCACCCCGAGCACCAGCATCGCGCTGATGGCCACCTCGTTGACGAACTCCCCGACCCGCACGAACTGCCCGATGACCAGCGCCGCGAGGATGATCAGCCCCAGGCTCCACCACGTCAGTCCCACCAGCGCGCTGAACCCGATGGCGATCAGTACGCCCACGACCACCGAGTTCACCCGGCGGATGCCTGTGGTCAGCGTCGAGTAGAGCGTCACCTGCACCACGAGCAGGGCGGTGAGCGGCGCCGTCAGCGGGGCGGGCTCACTGCTGACGTGCAGGGCGATCACATACGAGATGGTCGCGGCGACGGTCGCCCGCACGGTCAGGGTGACGACGGGGTCCCGGCTCCGGTCGGTCAGCCAGGTCACGGCATCACGTAGTGGCATCTCCTGCGCTTTCCCGGGCAGAGTCGGCGTACACCTGCGCACGTCGGGCCGCATCGGGGCACTGGGCTGGGCGCGGCGGGAACCGGGTCTACGTCGGGAAGCCGTCGAGCGGCCGCGCCGCCAGCAGCGCGGCCAGGTCCGCGCGGTGCAGGCCCGCTATCGGGGCGACGAGATCGGGGTGCCGCAGCAGAGCGGACGCCGCGCGGTCGTGGGCACCGGGGGCGGTGAGCCGGAGGGCGTCGCCCGCCAGGGACGGGCCGTGCCCGGTCGCCGCCGCGGCGCTGACCGCGGAGGCGGCCAGAGCCGGGTCGGAGAGCAGGCATGCGGCCCAGCTGACGACGACCTCGTCCACCCAGGTACGCCAGCCGCTCCCCGGGTCCCCGGGATCCCCGGTGTCCTCGGCGGCGCCCCCTGCGCCGACGAGCCGGTCCAGCCGGTCGGCACCGCCGGGCGCGAGCAGCCCGAGCAGGGCCGCGTCCAGCGCGGTCGGATAGCGCAGCGCGGCGGCGACCATGGCGGCCTGGCGGGCCTGGGCCTCGGCGAGGGCGCGGCTGAGCGCGCCGCCGGTCGCCGGGTAGGCGGACAGCAGCCACCGGGCGGCAGCGGCTACGACCGACGAGAACTCACTGTGCATGCCGAACGAACCGTCCTCCGCGCGCGTGGGTGGCCACGCCCGTCGGGTGCGTGGCGCGCCCAGCGTACGCAAAAGCACGCTTTCACGACATGAGCCGCATCACGCCCGCGCTCCCGCCAGGTCCGGCGCAGGGTTCCGGGAGGAGCGGGAACCCTGCGCCGCCGACCCCGCCGCCGGCGGTCAGGACCGGCCGCGGCCGGTCACGAAGTCGCGGGCGCGGTCGACGAGGCCGGCGCCCGGGGCGAGGAGCTTGTTCGCGGGAGGGGTGTCCGGCGCGGCGGGGTGGGGCCGGGTGGGGGCGAGGGACTTGGCGCGGCGCACCTTGTCGCCGAGGTCGTCGAGCGCCTCCGGCGAGCAGGCGCTGCTGATCCGGGGGAAGAGCGTGCCCTCCTCGTCCTGGACGTGCGCGGTCACCTCGTCCATCAGCCGCATCAGCAGCGGGTGGAACCGGCTGTCGTTGGGCGGCAGCTGCTCCAGCTCCTTCAGCAGTTCCTCGATCCTGGAGTGGTCGGCGATCTCCTTGTCCGCGATGCGCTCCCCGTCCTCGACGTGCTCGCGCACGGCCGGGTAGAGGTACTGCTCCTCCGCCACCGAGTGCCGCACCAGCTCGATGGTCACCTCGTCCACCAGCTCGCGCAGCGCCGGGTCGCCGGTCGACATCGACTGCATGCGGTCGAAGATCTCCTCGACCTCGCGGTGGTCGGCCAGCAGCTCAGCGATCACGTTTCCGCCGTGTCCCATTCCCTCACGCCTTTCCGTGCGGCAGTACGGCCCGGGCGTGCGCCGGGGCCGTAGCCCATGCCTTCCACCTTCCCGGCGGCGAGCCCACCCGGCGACGCGGTCACCACCCGCCCGGCGGCACCCGGTCCGGGCGGCCCCGCGGGTCGGCCCGGGCGATCAGCGGCGCGACGTCGTCGTGGGCGTCGGCACCGCGCAGCTCCCGCAGCAGCCGGTCGCGGGTCTCCTCCACCGAGGGGTCCGGCTCCCGGCGCACGTCGGCTTGCGGGGACGGTGAGCGGGGCGCACACAATGGTCGGCAGGCGGTCGGCAGGCGGGGCTGGTTCAGCGGCGGGCGCTGTCCGTCCTGCGGGCCCGCGTGCCGGTCCAGGACGAGTGGAGGCAAGCCCGGTGAGCGTTCTACCGCCCTCCTTCGTCCGCCCCGGGGGCCCGCCCGCGGGTCCGCTGACCGGGCCGGACACGACGGGCGGAAGGGGTGGGAGCGGAACGCGCGAGGCGGGCTCGGCCGGACCGGACCGGACCGGCCGGCGGCGCCGGACCCCGACGGTCGTCGTGGGGGCGCCGCCACCGGGCGAACCGCCGGACGGCGGCGGTGGAGGGGGCGGAGGCGACGGGAACGGCGGCGACGGTGGCGGGCACCAGGACCCCTGGTGGCGCTCGGTCCCCAAGGTCGCCGCGATCACCGCGGCCGTCGTGGCGGCGGTGGCGCTGGCCGTGGTGTTCACCCGGCCCGGCGGGGTGTCGGGCGGATCGCGGGGTGAGCTCTTCCTGCAGTCGGCGGGCAGCGCGGGGCCCGACCCGTTCACGCGGTCCACGGCCGAGACGACCACCGCCCCCTCGGCGACGCCGGCGCTGCCGAGCCCTTCGGCGGCGGGGGGCACCGTACGGCAGGTCTACAACGGCGGCACGCCCGGGCTGTACGGCGGTACGCGCGGCGCCGCCGACTGCGACGTCGAGCGGCAGATCAGTGCCCTGTCGACGGACCCGTCGAAGAACAAGGCCTTCGCCAGGGTGCTGGGCCTCACTCCCTCGGGCGTCCCGGCGTATCTGCGGGCCCTGACCCCGCTCCAGCTCCGCGCGGACACCCGGGTCACCAACCACGGCTACCGGGGCGGTCGGCCCACCGCCTTCCAGGCGGTGCTGCAGGCCGGGACCGCGGTCCTGGTGGACCACAGAGGCCTGCCACGGGTGCGCTGCGCCTGCGGGAATCCCCTGACCCGCCCGGTCGAGCAGAAGGGCGCCGTCACGACCGTCGGCACCGCGTGGCCCGGCTACCAGCCCTCGCGGACGGTCGTGGTGGCCCCGGCGCCGAAGCCGCTGGAGGAGTTCGCCGTCCGCGACCCGGACACCGGCGCCTGGTTCACCCGTACCAGCGGCGACGGCACGGCCGGCGGGGACCGGCCGACGACCCCGCCGGGCGGCGCCCCGTCCGGCAGCCCGCCGGCCCCGCCCCGAGGCGGCGGCTCCCCGGCCGCCCCGGAAGAGGGCGGCGGCCCGGACCGCCCCGCCACGCCGACGGGGGAGCGTGGAGGGACCGCCCCGCCGTCCCCGCCGTCCGGCACAGGACCCGCTCCAAGCGGCCCGGGGACCGGAACCCCCGGCCCGCCGGGAGAGCAGAGCCCGCCGCCCGGCGGCACGGAGCCCGGTCCGCCGGGCGGTCCGACCGCCGGCCGGTGACGACTGCGGCCCGGACGCGGCTTGCGGCGCCGCGTCCGGGCCGGGCCCGGGGCCGTGTCTGCGGCGTCGGTGTCAGTACGTGGTGAAGTCCGCCATCATCGCCATGTCCTCGTGCTCGAGGTTGTGGCAGTGCATCATGAACGTGCCCGGGTAGTCGGTGAAGCGGACCGCCACCTCGACGGTCTCGCCCGGGCCCGTCGCGACCGTGTCCTTCCAGCCCGCGTCGAACGCGCCCGGCTTCTTGCCGTTGCGGGACAGCACCCGGAACGCGTCCAGGTGCACGTGCACCGAGTGGAAGAACACCGAGGTGAACTTCCAGATCTCGATCGTTCCGAGCTTCACCCGGGCCAGCGAGCGACCGGGCTTGTAGGGATAGCCGTTGATCGTCCAGCCGTCCTGCGAGTGCCGGAAGGCGAAGGTCCGGTGCGCCACGGCCTTGGAGGGGTCGAGGACGGTCGCCGGGTAGCGCGACAGCCGCTTGGGGATGTGGGTGTCGTCGTGCGGCTTCCGGGTGGACGGCGAGACGTCGAAGCGCATGACCTGCGCGGTGCTGCCGCTGCCGAACCGGTTGATCAGCCGCACCTTGGTGCCCGGCCGGTAGCGGGCGAAGTCCACGATGACGTCGAACCGTTCGGCGGGGGCCATGCGCAGGCTGTCGTGGGGCAGCGGGCTGCCGAGCAGTCCGCCGTCACTGCCGATCTGCAGCAGGCCCTTGCCGCCCGGCGGCGGCGGGTCCAATTCCAGACGGAAGTCCCGTACGTTGCAGCCGTTGAGGAACCGCAGCCGGTAGCGCTGCCGCTTGACCCGGTGTACGGGCCATGGGGCGCCGTTGACCAGGATGACGTCGCCCATCATGCCGAAGTGGTGCGCGTGCACGACGCCCGGCTTGTGCATGCCCGAGTCGATCGCCGGGTACAGCAGCGCCCCGTTCTCGGCGAACGCCCGATCCGTCAGCAGCAGCGGGATGTCGCGGGAGCCGCGCGGCAGGTCGAGCCTGTCCTCCTCGTCGTCCGTCAGCAGGTGGAAGCCGGCCAGGCCGCGGTACACCGCCGGACCGGTGTAGCCCATGCGGTGGTCGTGGTACCAGAGGGTCGCCGCGCGCTGCAGCATCGGGTAGGTGTAGCTGCGCTGGCCATGGGTCAGGTGCCCGGACGATCCGTGCATCTCCGGCATGCCGGCCATCGCGTCGTCGTACGACATGCGGCTGCCGACCGGCATCGTCAGGTCGATCGGGTAGCCGTCGCTGTCGGCGGGCGTGTGACCGCCGTGCAGGTGGACCACGGTCGGCTGGGGCAGTTCGTTGCGATGCGTGACGACCGTACGGCGTCCCGAGCGGGAGACGATCGTGGGCCCGGGGAACACCCCGTCGTACGTCCAGCAGCTGGTGCGCAGCCCCGGGAGGATCTCCAGCCTCGCCTCGCGCTGGGTCATGTGGTAGTAGTCCGTCGTCGCGGTGCGCAACGTGGGCTGGAGGACCGGCGGGACCGGCAGGGGTACCTGGAAGGGGTGGGGGAGCCGGGCCTTGCTGCGCAGGACTCCGCCCGGTGGTACATCGGCCAGCGGAGTGCCCGCCCAGGCCCTGCTCGTCGCACCCGCCCCGACGACGGCTGCCCCCGCGGCGAGAAAACGGCGCCTGCCGATGCCTTCGATCACGTAAGGCTCCCAAATGTGACGATTTGCGCAATTTTCCGGTCGGCAGCACAATAGCCCGCCTCAGCCGTGCGCAAAGACGCCACACGCGGGCCCCGCGAACAAGCGGGGAGCGGTCCGCCGCCCCTGGGGCCCAGGGGCGCCCGCCCCCGGCCCCGGGTCACCTCCGCCGGCGGCCCCTCCTCGCGGTGTCGTACCGGGTGTCCAGAACGCTCGCTCCGACACCGCCGAGGACGAGTCCGGCCGCCAGCAGCAGCCCCTGCGGCAGCGCCATGCCGATCAGGATCCAGACGAGCGCGGCCACCACCAGGAACCACCCGAGCCGCCGCCGGTACTCGCGCGGCGCGCACGGGCGCCCGGTCCGCAACCCCTCGGCGAAGCGGGGGTCGCTACGCTGGAGCTCGGCTTCGATGTCCTCGATGCCCTGGTTCGGGTGCGGCATGGTGCCCCTCCTCCCGAATCGGTGGCCCTGTGTCTCCACCGTCGCCCGCGCCAGCGCGCGGAACCATCGGGTTCGGCACCCATTCCCGGCGCCCGTAATTGGGTGTTCGCCCCGATGGTGCGGCCTGCGGGGCCGGGGGCAGGCTGGAGGGGGGCGCCTATTCCCGCCGGCGTGGCATCGGAGAGCGGCAGCTCGCGCAGACGTCACGGTAGCGTCGGCGGAGAGGGGCAGCAGACGCCCGAGGAAGGCGGGACCATGTCGCTGTACTGGCGGATCTTCCTGCTGAACGGCGCGGTGCTGGTCGGCGCCGCGGTGCTGCTGCTCGGCCCCGTCACGGTCTCCACCCCCGTGCTGCTCGGCGAGGCCCTGGTGCTGGGCGTGGGACTGGCCGCCATGCTCGTGGCCAACGCGCTGCTGCTGCGCGTCGGGCTCGCGCCGCTGCAGCGGCTGAGCCGGGCGATGAACTCCGCCGACCTGCTCCGCCCCGGCAGCCGCCCCGCCGTGACCGGCCCGAGCGAGGTGTCCACGCTGATCACCACGTTCAACACCATGCTCGACCGCCTGGAGGCCGAGCGCGCCGCCACCAGCGCCCGCGTGCTGTCCGCGCAGGAGGCCGAACGGCAGCGCATCGCCCGGGAACTGCACGACGAGGTCGGTCAGACCCTCACCGCCGTCGTCCTGCAGCTGGGACGCAGCGCGGAGCAGGCCCCCGCTCCCCTGGGGGAGGACCTGCGGCAGGTGCAGGAGACGACGCGTGTCGGGCTGGACGAGATCCGCCGCATCGCGCGGCGACTGCGCCCCGGCGTCCTGGAGGAACTCGGACTGCACAGCGCCCTGCGCGCCCTGGCCGGAGAGTTCACCAGCCCCGGCCTCACGGTCGCGGACCACTCGGGGCCGACGCTGCCCGCGTTCGACCACGAGACCGAGCTCGTGCTCTACCGGGTGGCCCAGGAGGCGGTCACCAACGCGGCCCGGCACTCGGGAGCGGACCGGGTGGAGCTCCATCTCGACCCCCTCCCCGGCGGCGGGGCCGTGCTCCTCGTCCGGGACGACGGCAAGGGCATCGGCGAGGTCGCCGAGGGCGCGGGCATCCGCGGCATGCGCGAACGGGCCCTGCTCATCGGCGCCTCGCTGACCATCGCTCCCGCCCGGGGCGGCGGCACCGACGTCCGCCTCGAGGTACCCGAGCCGGCGGCGGGCGGCCCGCGATGACGCAGCCGCCGCCCACCCGCATCCTCCTCGCCGACGACCACGCGCTGGTGCGCCGGGGCGTCCGGCTGATCCTGGACGGCGAGCCGGACCTGACCGTCGTCGCCGAGGCCGGGGACGGCGCCGAAGCCGTCGCCAAGGCCCGCGAGGAGCCCGTCGACCTGGCCGTTCTGGACATCGCCATGCCCCGCATGACCGGCCTGCAGGCCGCCCGGGAGCTCAGCAGGGTCCGCCCCGGCCTGCGCATCCTCATCCTGACGATGTACGACAACGAGCAGTACTTCTTCGAGGCGCTCAAGGCCGGAGCCAGCGGATACGTCCTGAAGTCCGTCGCCGACCGCGACCTGGTCGCGGCCTGCCGGGCGGCCGTACGCGACGAGCCCTTCATCTATCCCGGTGCCGTGACCACCCTGATCCGCACCTACCTCGAACGCGCCCGCCAGGGGGAGCCGCTGCCCGCCCGCGCCATCACCGAGCGCGAGGAGGAGATCCTCAAGCTGGTCGCCGAGGGACACACCTCCCAGGAGATCGCCGACCTGCTCTTCATCAGCATCAAGACGGTCGAGCGCCACCGCGCCAACCTCCTGCAGAAGCTCGGTCTGCGCGACCGCCTGGAACTGACGCGCTATGCGATCCGCGCCGGGCTCATCGAGCCCTGACGCGACCGCGGCGACGCTCAGGAGCCGGCGAGGACCTTGTCGACCTCGCCCAGGAAGGCGTCCAGGTCCTTCGGTGTGCGCGAGGTGACCAGCGGGTACCCGGCGGAGGCGTCGCTCACCACCGGTTCGTCGACCCAGGAGGCCGCGCCGGCGTTGAGCAGGTCCGTTCGCACCGAGGCGTACGAGGTGAGCGTCTTGCCCTTCGCGACGCCGGCCTCGACCAGCGCCCATGGGCCGTGGCAGATCGCCGCGATGGGCCGCCCGGACGAGGCGAACGCGCGTACGACGTCCATCGCCTTTCCCTGCAGCCGCAGGTTGTCGGCGTTGATCGTGCCGCCGGGTATCAGCAGCAGGTCGAAGCCGGTGGGATCGACCTCGTCGAGGCTGGTGTCCGGTTCCACGACCTTGCCGGGGTCCTTGTCCCCGACGAGCGTCTGCACGGGCTCGCGGCGCGTCGCGGCGACGGTGACGTCGGCGCCCTGGTCGCGGAGATGCTCGACGGGGACGACCAGCTCGTCCTGCTCGACCCCGTAGTTGCTGACGACCGCCAGGACGCGGCGGCCGTCCGGAAACGTGGCAGTCATGGGTCCTCCCTCACGTTCGGTTCTCGTGCAAGACCAGCGCCTGCCCCCGAAGGCGGCCGGGAAACACGGTCGCGCGCGCTCCGCCACTCCGCCCGCGGGCGCCGACGCAGGACTCACTCGCCGAAGCCGGGGTATACGGACGGACGGAATGCGAGGAGAAGGCCGGCGAAGGGGCGGGCGAAGAGGAGCCTGCGATGAGTGAAGCGCGGCCACCGCTCGGCGCCGACCGGCTTGAGGACGCCGCTCGGCTCGAGGGCGGGGCGCCCGGCCCCGGCGGACTCACGGACCCCCTGGGAGCCGCCGCGGTCCTGCTCGGGTCGGACGGGCGCATCGACATGTGGAGCCCCCAAGCGGAGCGGCTGTTCGGCTACACCGCGGACGAGGCGGTCGGCCGCGACGCCGTGTCGCTGCTCGTCCGGCCCGCGCACCGCGACGACGCCCGGAAGCTGTTCGCGGAGGTGCTGGAGACCGGCCGGAGCTGGACGGCGGAGTTCCCCGCGCGCCACAAGGACGGCAGCACCCGGATCGCGGAGTTCCGTACCGTCCGCCTGACGGACAGCCGCGGCCGCGTCTTCGGCCTCGGCATGGTCACCGACCGCCCCAAGGAGCAGCGGCGGGAACGCGGCGTCGCCCTCTCCCTCGAGCTCGTCGCCCAGTCGCCGATCGGCCTCGGGGTGCTCGACGACGACCTGCGCTGGCTGTCCGTCAACCCCGCCCTGGCGGCGATGCACGGCCTCCCCATGGCCGACCACATCGGGCGCACCTTCCGCGAGGTGCTCCCCGGCGCCCGGTTCCGCATGGCCGAGAACGCGCTCCGGCAGGTCCTGCGCACGGGTACGCCGATCGTCGACCGGTACGTCGTCGGCCGGACCCCCGCCGACCCGACCGCCGACCGGGCCTGGTCGGTCTCCTACTTCCGCCTGGACGACCGCGACGGCCGCGTCCTGGGCGTCGGGACCTGCGTGGTGGACGTCACCGACCGGCACCGCTCGGCTCAGGAGGCCGACCGCGCCCGGTGGCGGCTCGCCGTGATCGCCGACGGCTCCGCCCGTATCGGCACCTCCCTGGAGGTGGAGCAGACCGCGCGGGAACTCGCCGACGTCGTCGTACCCGAGCTGGCGGACTTCGCCGAGGTCGACGTCCTGGATTCCGTGCTGCGCGACGACGGTGGCGAGCCCGGCCTCGAGCACCCCCGTTTCCGCGCGGTCGCAACCAAGGGCACCGAGGCCGTCGAGGCGGCCGGCTCCTTCGGCGCACCGGGCCGTCTGGTCTCCTACGCTCCCGACCACCTGGCCGCGCAGTGCCTGGGCACCGGCCGTCCGGGTCTGATCACCCACGCCGACTGTCGGAGCCTGCTGCGGATCGCCCGCGACGCCGACGGCGCCTCACTGCTCGCCCGGGCAGGCGTGCACACGGCCATGGCCGTCCCGCTCCGCGCCCGCGGCCGGATCCTCGGCGTCCTCGGCATGGCGCGCTCCCGCACCTGCGAGCCCTTCGACGAGGACGACCAGACCCTCGCCGGCGAACTGGCCTCCCGCGCGGCGGTGTCCATCGACAACGCCCGCCTCCACCAGCGCCTGCGCAGCACCGCGGAGACCCTGCAGCGCAGCCTCCTGCCGCAACTCCCTCCGGCCCACCCCCGTCTGGAACTCGCCGCCCGCTACTGCGCGGCCCAGGCCAGCAGCGAAGTAGGGGGCGACTGGTACGACGTGATCCCCCTCGGCGACGGCCGGGTCGCCCTCGTCATCGGCGACGTCATGGGCAGCGGTGTGCCCGCGGCCACCACCATGGGACGGCTGCGCACCGCCACCTCCACCCTCGCCGGCCTCGGCCTCGCCCCGGCCCAGGTGCTCGGCCACCTCGACCGGATCACCGACGGGCTCGACCCCTACATCGCCACCTGCGTCTACGCGGTGTACGACCCCGCCCGAGGAGTCTGCTGCCTCGCCAACGCCGGCCATCTGCCCCCTGCCGTCGTACGGCCCGGCAAGCCCCCCGCACTGCTCGACCTGCCCACCGGCACCCCGCTGGGCGTCGTCGGCGACGCGCCCTTCGAGAGCACCGACGTCGACCTCGTTCCGGGGGACCGCCTCGTCCTCTACACCGACGGACTGGTCGAGACCCGCGACCGCGCCATCGACGAGCGCCTCGAGGATCTGCTCCATCTCCTGGACATCCCCGACGAGCCGGTCGAGGAGACCTGCGACCGCCTGCTCGCGGAGCTCCGCCACCCGGACGACCGCGACGACGTGGCCCTCCTCATTGCGCGCCCGAAGGACGCCTGACGTCGGCGGGGGCCGCGCCGCGCGCGGCGAAGCCCGCGCCGATCGCCTCCCGTCCCCAGTCACTGCGGCCAGATGCTCCGCCGCCCGCGACGACGTGGCACAACCATGCGATCGGACGGGGCACATGGGACCCGCGTCCGACCGCGCCGGCGCCGATCCGGCGGAGGCGGCAGGGGGATCCCTTCGGCGGCAGGGGCGTTCGGCGCCGAGCGGCCCGACGGGCCCCGCCGACGCGCCCCGCCGTCCGGATCCCGCGGCCGGCGCCCTGGCCCGCGGGCGGCGGGTGAAGGCCCTGCCGCGACGGCGGACCCGGCACGCGTCCCGGTCCGCGTACCGGGACGCGGCGGGACGCGGGGGACGCGAAGCGGCGCCGCCCGACGCCGCCGGGCCGAGCGAGCCGCCGAGCCCGCGCCGGTCGGCAACCGGTAGTCATGAACCGCGGGATGCCGGGTAGCCGATCCGTGTACCGAAAGGGGCGAGTAAGCGAGGCCGCCGGGTTCACTGTGAAGGCGTGGACGGAAGGCGACATCGACGGCAGACGCTTCTGCGAGGGCCCGACCGACCGCGACTCGCGGTCAGTGCCCGGGGTCCGCGCTCCAGCGGCACCGCCGCCCCGCACATGGCGACGGCGCCCAGGGCCGAGCAAGGGAGAACAACATCATGATCATCCTCGGCATCATCCTGCTCATCATCGGGTTCCTCACCGGGATCTCCATCCTGTGGACCCTGGGAATCATCCTCGTGCTCGTCGGGCTCGTGCTCTGGGTCCTGGGCGCCGTGGGTCACGCCGTCGGCGGGCGCCGCCACTACTACTGACGCCTGTCCCGAGTACGCGCCGCGCCCCGTGATCCCCGGGGCGCGGCGTCCGTCACGGGTGGGTGGGGCGGGGCCGTGTACGCGGTCCCCCCACCCGCCCGGCACCAGGGTGCGGGGCGCGGCGTGGGTCGCGGCACGTCGCGGCATGGGCGCCGCAGGAATCGCCCGGATGGGCCGCCTGCAGTGGTCACCGGCGCGCCCGGGGGATTGGTTGTGATATGTCCCCCGACGCCCAGGCGCACTGGAGTATTCGCATGAAATCCGGTTCCTCAGCGCGGAACTGCCCCTTCGACTTCGCCGAAGCCCTCGAATTCGACCCGCAGCTGAAGTACTTCCTGGAGAACGAGCCGATTACCCGCATCAAGCTGCCGCACGGCGAGGGTGAGGCCTGGCTCGTGACGCGGTACGAGGACGTCCGGACGGTGACGACCGATCGGCGCTTCAGCCGCGCGGCCGTCATCGGCAAGGACTTCCCCCGTATGACGCCGGAGCCGATCGTCCAGGACGAGGCCATCAATGTGATGGACCCCCCGGACAGCAGCCGGCTGCGCTCTCTGGTCTCCAAGGGCTTCACCCCCCGGAACGTCGAGCACATGCGCCCCAGCATCGAGCGGGTCGTCGCGGAGCTCCTCGACGGCATGGAGGAGAGCGGCTCGCCGGCCGACCTCGTCGAGCACCTCGCGGCCCCGCTCCCGCTGGCCGCCATCTGCGAGGTGCTCGACATCCCCGACGAGGACAGCTGGGAACTGCGCGGCCACGCCCGCACCCTGATGGACTTCAGCCCCGACAACCGGGACAACGCCGTCCGCTCCAAGGCCTACCTGCGGGAGTACTTCACCAAGCTCACCGCGGAACGGCGCGCCCATCCGGGTGACGACCTGGTCAGCGTGCTGGCCACGGCCCGGGACGGGGACGAGATCCTCAACGACAAGGAACTCGCCGTCATGGCCATGGTCCTGCTCATCACGGGCCAGGACACCACGTCCAACGAGATCGGCAACATCGCCTACACCCTGCTCACCCGCCCGCGCGAGCTGGCCCTGCTGCGCGAGCACCCGGACCGCATCCCGCAGGCCATCGAGGAGATGCTGCGGTACATCCCGTTCCGCAAGGGCGTCGGCATCCCCCGGATCGCCACCGAGGACGTGGAGATGGGCGGCGTGCTCATCCGCGCCGGGGACGTCGTCCACGTGTCCTATCTGACGGCCAACCGCGACCCCGAGAAGTTCGACCGCCCCGACGAACTGGACCTGGACCGCTCCGGGACGCCCCACATGACCTTCGGCTGGGGCGGCCACCACTGCCTGGGCGCGCCCCTGGCGACCATGGAGCTGCAGGTGGCCTTCAGGGAGCTGCTGCGCCGCTTCCCGACCCTGAGGCTGGCCAAGCCGGCCGACGAGGTGCGGTGGAGCGCCACGTCGATCTGGCGCTACCCGGTGGCCCTGCACGTCGCCTGGTGACCCGTCCGTTCTGGCCCCGGCCCCGTTGCGGCCCGTCCGGCCCCGCACCCGCTCGGGTGCGGGGCCGGTTCCGCGCGACGGCCGTGACCGGCCGCGGACGGGGCCTCCTCGGCCTCCTCCCCGTCCCGAGCCCGGGTCGTGCCCCCGTCGCGCTGCCGCCCCGTCGTCCCTCGTGGCGGCGGGTGCGGGCCGCTCCGACATGCGGATGCCGCCCAAGTGACGTACGTTTTCCTGGTGAACGCAAAACTGAACAGGCCATGAATCCACATGGACGGTAGCCGGTCCCCTTTTTGTGAACCGAATTGTGCCGGGACCTTTCTGAAGTCCCCCTGTGGACGCGCTGATGATGGAGCCCGTACCCCCTACCGCATTTTCGTGACAGGTACGGGCCTGCTCCGGAAATCCCGGAGCAGCGCATCACATGGACCATAGCCCGCCGAGGGGCAGGAAATGGAGCCACCCATGGCTGTTCTGTGCAAGCCGGTGATCTCGGTACCAGACAACGTTATCACCTGCGAACAAACGCTCGAGCTGGCACGGCGGCTGCACAAGGACCACCCCCAACTCGACCTGACCCTCCAGCTCATCGAGCACACGGGCGTTCGGAAGCGGCATCTGATCCAGCCGATCGAAGAGGTGCTCAAACATCCGGGCTTCGACGTACGCAGCCAGATCTACGAGGCGGAGTCGAAGGCACGGGTACCTGCCGTCATACGACGGGCCCTCGACGAGGCCGAGTTGGAACCCGACGAGATCGACCTCATCGTGTACGTCTCGTGCACCGGCTTCATGATGCCCTCACTGACCGCGTGGCTCATCAACAAGATGGGCTTCCGCCACGACACCCGTCAACTGCCGATCGCGCAGCTCGGCTGCGCGGCGGGCGGGGCCGCCATCAACCGCGCCCACGACTTCTGCACGGCGTACCCCGAGGCCAACGTCCTCATCGTGGCATGCGAGTTCTGCTCGCTGTGCTACCAGCCCACGGACCTCAGCGTCGGAACTCTCCTGTCCAACGGCCTGTTCGGCGACGGCATCGCTGCCGCCGTCGTGCGCGGCAGCGGCGGCACCGGGATGCGGCTGGAGCGCAACGCCTCCTACCTCATCCCGAACACCGAGGAGTGGATCTCCTACGCGGTGCGCCAGACGGGCTTCCACTTCCAGCTCGACAAGCGGGTGCCCGGAACGATGGAGCCCCTGGCGCCGGTGCTGCGCCAGGTCGCCGAGGACCATTCCTGGAACGCCGCCAAGCTGGACTACTACATCATCCACGCCGGCGGTCCCCGGATCCTCGACGACCTGTGCCGCTTCCTCGGCGTCCCGCCGGAGTCGTTCCGGTTCAGCCGGGCCACGCTGACCGAGTACGGCAACATCGCGAGCGCCGTCGTCCTCGACGCCCTGTACCGGATGTTCGAGGAGGGCTCCGCCCTCGACGGGCACCGCGGCATGCTGGCCGGCTTCGGCCCGGGCATCACCGCGGAGATGGTCCTCGGAACGTGGGTCACCGACGGGCTGGACTCCACGATGACGCCGCAGAACGCCTACGGGGAGTACGACGCCATCACCTGACCAGGGTGGCGGTCCGGGCAGGCCGGTGGCGGGGACACCACGGTGTCACCGTCACCGCCGGCCCGCATCCGCCGCCGGGCGAGGCCCGTTCAGCCCTGTGACGCGGCGGCCGCGCGGCCGCCGCGTCGTCACCGTTCCCAGGGGCCGTCAGGCCGAGACCGTGCCCTGGTGGGCGCTCACGAAGCCCACCACGGCATCCGCGAAGCGCTCGGCCTCCTCGAGGTGACCGAAGTGACCGCTGTCCTCCAGCACGAGCAGCTCCGATCCGGGAATGAGCTTGTGCAGTTCGGTACCCCACCGCACACCGCAGATCACGTCGTGCCGGCCGGCCACCACCAGTGCCGGCACGGTGAGCGCCGACAACTGCTCGCTGTCGTCGAAGCCGCCACTGGGCTCCTGGTGCTCGTCCAGTCCCGAGATGTACGAACCCGTGACCGACGCGCGCAGGGCGGCGAACTCCTCCTCGCGGCCCCAGTAGTCGGCGAGGTAGGAGGGGAGCAGCCCCTTGAGCGCCGCCGTCATCTCCTCGTCGGTGGAGAGTGAGCCGACGGACTGCAGCGCGCCCAGGACCTCCGGCAGGTCGGGGCGGTGCGCGTTCTTCGCGGCGAAGGCCTGCACCTGGGCCATGAGCTCGGCGCCGA
The DNA here is from genome assembly GCF_057707665.1 of Actinacidiphila sp. bgisy167. Lineage (NCBI taxonomy): Bacteria > Bacillati > Actinomycetota > Actinomycetes > Kitasatosporales > Streptomycetaceae > Actinacidiphila > Actinacidiphila sp. bgisy167. The sequence goes on from NZ_JBYIQP010000027.1 coordinate 23,835, forward strand.
ACTCGGGGCCGTTGGCCGGGGCGCTGTCGTACAGGACGATCCCGGCGACGCGCTCGGGCCGGTGGATGGCGTGGTACTGCACCACGAACCCGCCGTGCGAGTGGCCCAGCAGGTGCACGCGCGGCACATCGAGGTGGTCGATCAACGCTTCGAGGAACCGGCTGTAGCGCTCCCGGCTGTAGCCGTGCGGGTGTGAGGGCAGACGGCCGGACGCGCCGGTGCCGACGGGCTCCGGGTAGACCATCGTGAGGTGCCGCTCGACCTCGGGCATGCGCATGTACTCCCAGAACACGCCCGGCCCGCCCGAGTGCGCGATGCACACGGGGCCCGTGCCGTGGACGTGGTAGCTCTGGACGATCCCGTCCACCTCGAAGGAGTGGGCGCCGGGGGACAGGGGGTCGGTGACATCGTGGGACATCGGTACTCCACAGCAATGAGCGGGTTTCTGGACACCGACATGACGCGGGGCGGGGCGGAAAGTTCGATCGACCGCGTGTGACACCGATCACGCCCCTGCGGCGAGCGTGCTTTTGTTGCCGGCAGGGGCCGGCAACCCGGCAGGGTCGGCCTGCCCTCCCGGCGCGGAGATGATCCGTGAGGCCCCTGCCGGGGAGCGCCGGCGCGTGCGACGGTCGACACGGAGGGAAAGGCCCGCTGAGGCAGGAAAGGAGCGCGGCCATGGGCGACCGGGCGGTGCTCTGGCGCCGGCGAGCCGCTGCGGCGGCGGTCCGGCGTCCTGGTGGCGTGGACGGGGCGGCGTCCCCGGGCGGCGCGGCACTCCGAGCTCCGGCCCGGCGAGGGCGCGGACACGGCGGCGGCCCGGCGTCCGGTGGACCGCGCCCGACGGCTCCCCCCGGACCGGGGAGGCCCACGTGGAGCCGGGCGGCCGCGCCGGCTCCCGCACGACCGTCCGGCCGGACGCCGAAGGCCGCCTGTCGGCAGAAGCGGTTCACCCCCGCGCAGGCCGCGGCCCAGGGCGTGGTCCGCGGCACGGTCGCGGCGGCGGACGCCTGTGCGCTCGTCCCCGCCGAACGCCGGGACGCCCGTCGCCGGATCGACCGACGCCGTGCCGGGGCGTGGAGTCGCGAGTGGGCGCGGACCCGGCCCCCTCGCGGGGCCGCCGCGGAGCTGAGGGTGCAGGCGCACCCGGATGGGCGTACGGGACCGGGATGTCGCGGCGCTCCCGGGTGAGGCTGGAAGCGGACGAGTGGCAGGGGGACGAGGAGGCTTCGTGAACGGCTTGGTGGTCGTGGGAGCGGACGGCTCGGCCTCGGGTCTCGCCGCCGTGGAGGCGGCGGCCAGGGAGGCCCAGTGGCGCGGCGCGGGACTCCGTGTGGTGCACGCCTTCTTGTGGCCCGCGTTGCACGTGCCCCTGGGGCCCTCGGAGCTCGGACCGCCCGAGGGAGGCCTGCGGAACGCCGCGCGGCGCTTGGTGGCGGAGGCCGTGGAACGCGCCAGGAGCACGGCGCCGGACATCGACGTCACCCACGCCGTGGTGACGGGGGAGCCCCTCACGGTGCTGGAGGCCCAGTCGCGCACTGCGGAACTGGTGGTCGTGGGGTCCCGCGGCGTGGGTGGTTTCGTCGGCCTGCTGCTGGGCTCGACGGCCGTCCACCTCGCCGCGCACGGCCACTGCCCGGTGATGGTGGTGCGCGAGCCCGGAGGTGACGGACCGGTCCTGCTGGGCGTCGACGGTTCCCCGGCCGGGGCCGCCGCGGTCGACTTCGCCTTCGCCGAGGTCGAGTTGCGTGGCGCGGAACTCCTCGCCCTGCATGCCTGGACGCCCTGGAACACGCCGGTGCCCCCACCGCCGCCGGCTCCGGCCCTGCCCTACGCGGGCAAGCCCGGCGAACTGGCGGACACCGAGGAGTGCCTGGTGGCGGAGGCCATTGCGGGACGGCGTGAGCGCCATCCCGGGGTGGTGGTCCGGACGAAGGCGGTACGCGGCAGAACGCGCGAGACCCTCATCGAGGCGAGCCGGACCGCCCAACTCCTCGTGGTCGGCGCACGGGGCCGAGGCGGCTTCACCGGACTGCTGCTCGGCTCCGTCAGCCAGGCGCTGCTCCACCACGCCCACTGCCCGGTCACCGTGGTACGCGGCTCCGTCGCAGGGCGGTGACGGCGGAGCCCGCACCGCGCAGCGGGACCGGCCGGCGGGCCCCACCGGAACGCGGCGCGCGGGACTCCCCACACCTCGGTGCTGCGACCGGTATGACTGGCTTTGTCATGGAAGTCACGAGTGGGGATGGACGATCGGGAGGGAGCCGAACGGGGGTGTGCACCGCTGACCGACGGCGGAAGGGCACCGGGGACACGCCCGGGCGGCGATCCGGACGCCGGCCTGATCCCACGGGCCGTCGTCCCGGCCGGAGGACGTCCCGACGTGGAGCCGGGCACTTCGCGGGCCATGGCGTACGCCTGGTGGGCGTGCGGGTGCGCGCAGCGGTGCCCGGCGGTGTCCGGCGGTGTCATGAGCGGCCACGGTTTGCCTGCGCCGAGGATGCGTCGCCCTCCGCCGCCGCGCGAGCCACCGCCCCGTAGGCTTGATCAGACGGCGTGCCCAGGGGCCTGCCGTCGCCCACGGACCGGCAGGCCCCTCGGCCTGCCCCGACGGCTCCGGCCAGGGGCCGCCGACGGGGCCGGGGGCGCGCACAGCCCATGCCTTCGCCCTGGTCGCCAGGAGGAACACCATGTCCCTTACGATCACCGCCGGTCTCGACGGATCGCCCGAGAGCCGGGCCGCCGCGGACTGGGCCGCCCGCGAGGCGCTCCGCCGCCGGCTGCCGTTGCGGCTCGTGCACGTCCAGGAAGGGCAGCAGTACAGCTCCGTCTACGCGCCGCTGGCCGGGATGGTGACAGCCGTGGACCCCGAGGCCCAGCGGCAGTGGGCCGAGTCCGTGGTGCGTGAGGCGGTCGCCGAACTCGCCGCGCACCACCCGGGCCTGGAGGTCTCCTCAGAGGTCGTGAGCGGACAGCCCGCGGCGGTCCTCGCGGCCGTCGCCGAGGAGTCGGAGCTGCTGGTGCTCGGCTCCCGCGGCCTCGGCGCCCTCGCCGGTTTCCTCGTCGGCTCCGTGGCCTCCGCGACCGTCGCCCAGGCCGTACGGCCGGTCGTGCTCGTACGGGCCGGTCAGAAGGGCGACGACGAGCACCGCCCGGACCTCGACGGGCTGGTCTCGCGGTACACGCCCTTCCGCGACGTGGTGCTCGGCCTCGACCTGGCCCGCCCGCACGACGACCTTCTGGCCTTCGCCTTCGAGGCCGCCGTGCTGCGCGGGAGCGCCCTGCGCGTCGTCCACGGCTGGAAGCTGCCCGCCTCATACGGCTACAACCCCGCCGCGCTCGCCCTCGACCTCGAGCACGAGCTGACCGGGGCCCAGGCGGACGCCCTGACGCAGGCGCTGGCGCCGTGGCGGGCCAGGTACCCCGCCGTCGAGGTCGTGGAGCTCTCCCTGGCCGGCGGGGCCGCGCACCACCTGGTCGAGGCGGCGGCGGACGCCTCTCTGATCGTCGTCGGCCGCCGTGTCCGGCACGCGGCCGCCGGGCCGCACATCGGCCCGGTGACGCACGCGGTGCTGCACCACGCCAAGGCGCCCGTTGGGGTCATCCCGCACGAGTGACCCGCGCGCGTGCTCAGGGGACGGGGCGTCCCTCCGTGCGCCACCCGCTGACGGTTCGTCGACCACGGACCCGGCGGCTCCGCGGAGCCGGTCGCCGGGCTGCCGCGGCCCGGCACGCGCGCAGCGACGCCGCTGGCCACCTCACCGCTGCCCGACCGGTCCTGGCCCAGCTGACGAAACGGTTCCGGCGCGGACCGGCGGCCCTGACCCGCACCGGCTCCTGTGGTGCCCCCACGCGTTCGTGACCGGGCCCTTCCAGCGGCATGGCGGCTGCCGTACTCGGTCGGCACGACCATCACCGACGCCATCCACCCCGCGGTACTGCCGGTCCCGGCCACCGCGTCGACACCGGCCGTACAACTCCGGGACGGTAGGTGGGCGTGCGGGTCGAACTGCGCCGCGAGCCGGTGTCGGTGACGCAGAGCCGCCGGGTTCGGTGGTGCGGTCCGCGGCGATGTTCGAGCCGTCGACCCGGTTGCGCTCGACCCGCCCGTTGTCAGTCCAAGGGGGCGAACACCGTCGCGTACAGGATGACGAAACCCACGCAGACGAGCACCACGACGCCCAAGAAGATGAGCAACCCCATCGCCAGGCCGAGGGTGAGCCCCGGCCGCGGCTGCTGGGCGGTGGCCAGCTGGGGTCGGTCGGGCGCGTAGTGCTCGTCCTCGGAGGGAGACGCGTCGGGGTCATAGGCGTCGGCCCACTCCCCGCTCCAGCGCGCGAGGAAGGACCGCCAGTCGAAGTCGGTGTCCGTCACCCACGATCGTGACATCGGGCACTGACATCGATGCTGACACCCGGGTTCCGGCGGTCGTGACTCGGGCACTGACCGGCACCCTGCCGGGCTGTCTTCGCGCTGTCCTGTCCGTCCGCCGGAGCTCGTTCCCATGGCTCTGGCCGGGCGGCACACGACCTGACAGAAAGCCCCGTCGCGGCCGTAGCGCGTACCGCAGGTCGAGCGGATCGTGTCCGCGTCAGGTACCTCGTCCTGGTGAGAAGCCCTCCCCATGCCCGCCACCGGCCCGACGGCGTCCGGAGGGACCGCCGCGTGAACGCTCACCGGTCTGCGCCCTCCGTCCCTCCCCGCGTCCCGGAGAACTCGGCACGCACCGCGTCCGTGTGCGCCCCAAGCGCCGGTACCGCCCCCATCGGCGCCTCCCGGCCGTGCACCGTCACCGGCGGCAGCAGCCCGCGCAGCGGTCCGGACGGCGTGTCGAACTCCCGCCACCTGTCGCGTGCTTCGAGCTGCGGATGGGCCGCGAACTCCGCGACCGACCGCAGCCGCGCGTTCGCGATCCCGGCGCCGTCCAGACGCTCCAGGACCTCGTCCGCCGCGAAGCCGGCGAAATGCTCCTCGATGAGCGCGGTGAGCTCGTCGTCATGGACGTGGCGCAGCGGATTGTCCGCGAACCGCGGGTCGCGGACCAGATCGGGCCGCTCCAGGACCTTCTCGCACAGGGCGACCCAGTCCCGGTCGCTCTGCACGCAGACGAAGACCTCCCCGCCGTCCCCCGCGCGGTAAGGGCCGTACGGCGAGATCGAGGGATGCCGGGCCCCGCTTCGGGCCAGCGGCGCGCTCCCGTACAGGTCGTGGAAGAGCGGCTGTCCCAGCCACTCGCCGAGCGCGTCGAGCATCGCCACGTCGAAGGCGCTGCCCTCGCCGGTGCGCTCGCGCTCGTAGAGCGCGGTCAGGACACCGGTGTACGCGTACATCCCGGCCGCGATGTCCGCGACGGAGATCCCGGCCCGCGCCGGGCTCCGCGGCGTGCCGGTGAGCGACACCAGCCCCGACTCGCACTGCACCAGAAGGTCGAACGCCTTCTTCGCGGCGTAGGGGCCGTGGTCGCCGTAGCCCGACACTCCGCACCAGATCAGCCGCGGATGCCGTGCGCGCAGCGCCGGCGCGCCCAGGCCCAGCCGCTCCGCCGCGCCGGGAACCAGGTTCTGCACGAAGACGTCGGCCTCGGCCAGGATCCGGTCGAGCAGCGCGCGGTCCGCGTCCTGCTTGAGGTCCAGCACCACGCTCTCCTTGCCGCGGTTGCACCAGACGAAGTACGCGGACTGCCCCCGGGCGGCCCGGTCGTACTCCCGCGCGAAGTCGCCGCCCGGTCGCTCGACTTTGATCACCCGGGCGCCGAGGTCCGCGAGCTGACGTGTGGCGAACGGTGCGGCGACGGCCTGCTCCAGCGAGACGACGGTGACCCCCTCCAGCGGCTGCCGCTGCGTCCGATGCCCTGACGGCCGCGGTGCGTGCTGTGGTGCGTGCTGTGACTGCTGCCGGCGCTGCTGCACGGTCGCGCTCCTTCTCTGCGTTCGTCGGGAAACACCTCGGGTCCACGGCTGCGCCCGCCCCGGCGCCGGACCACCGGCACGGCCCGGTGGGACGAGGCCACGTCGCACGCCACGTGGCCCGTGGACGCAACCCACCCCTCCCGGGCCACACAGCGGGCCGCGCCCCGCGCCCACGCCTCACCGCGCCGCGGCACGAACCGGACTGCTAGAATCATCGCGTTGGCCTTCGGCGCCCCAAAGGGTGCGCGCGGAGGCTTTTTTCATGCCTTCTGACACATCCACACCCCACACGCTTCCCGCCGGCGGTTACCGTGACCTGCTCCGCAACCGCGAGTTCGCCGGGTTGTACGCCGGTTTCATCCTGACGGTCGAGGCCGGCACCTTGTCGGGCTTCGCGCTCGGCACGCTGGTGGACCGCCAGACCCAGTCCCCCTTCCTGACAGCCGTGAGCATGTACGGTGCGACCTTTGCGACGGTGCTCGGTGCGCTGACGTTGATGTCGGTCGCCGACGGGAACCGTCCGCGCCGGACCCTCGTCTCGCTCCACTGCCTCTCGCTCGTGGGCGTCAGCGCGCAGGCCGTACCGGGGCTGCCGCTGACCGCCCGCTTCGGACTGCTCCTGCTGCTGGGGTTCTTCCAGTCCCTGTCGACCGGGACGCGGATGGGGCTGCTCGCCGAGGTGGTGCCGAGCTCCGCCTACGTGCTCGCCCGTTCCCTGATGAATACTACCTCGGGCGGCGCGGCCATCCTCGGCTACGCCCTCGGCGCCGTGCTCCTGCGCCGTCTCAGCCCGCAGGAGGTCTTCGCCGCCGCGGCTGTCCTGACGGGCGCCGGACTGGTCGCGGTGGCGGCGACCGTCCGGGAACGCTCGATCCGGCTGACCCGCCGCCCCGGACTGCGCCAGACCTGGACGGCGAACGCCGCGCTCTTCTCCCACTCCGGCCGGCGCGCACTGCTGCTCAACCTGTGGGTGCCCAACGGCCTGGTCGTCGGCTGCGAGGCCCTTTTCATCTCCTACGCCCCGGAACACGCGGGCGCTTTCCTGGCCGCCGGATCAGCGGGCATGCTCCTGGGCGACCTGGCCGTCGGGCGAGTGCTCACCGCCGACCAGCGACGCCGCTGGGCGTTCGCCCTGCGACTGCTGCTCGCCGTCCCCTACCTGCTGTTCGCGTTCCACCCGCCCGTGCCGGCGGGGGCCGCCGCTGTGTTCGTCGCGGGGGCCGGCTTCGCGGCCACCCTGCCCCTCCAGGAGCAGCTTCTCGCGTTGACCCCCGATCCGGTCCGCGGTCAGGTGCAGGGCGTCGAGTCCGCCGGGCGGATGACGTGGCAGGGCATCGGGGCCGCCCTCGCGGGTGGCGCCGCCCAGTACCTCACCCCCGGCACGGCCATCACCGCGATGGCCGCGCTCTCCGTCGCCGTCACCGTCCTCTCCCGGCCTTTCGTCGTCCGGGCCCGAGCCGTCCTGGTCGTGCGGGCCGACGTGCCTGCCCCACCTCGGCCGGCGCGTCGGCGGGGCGCGAGTTGACAGTTCGGCATGTCTGCGGCGTCGAGTTGACGGGGACGCCGTTGCGGTGGTGCCGCTCCAGCGGTCCTGCGGGACGGCCGTGCCGGTGCCGCCGCCCCGCAGCCGCGGTGGCTCCCGATCAGGGGACGACGGCGTCCACGCAGCCTCCGTCGACGCGCACGGCTCCGCCGGTGGTCCTTTCGTCGTCCGGGCCCGAGCCGTCCTGGTCGTGCGGGCCGACGTGCCTGCCCCACCTCGGCCGGCGCGTCGGCAGGGCGCGAGTTGACAGTTCGGCATGTCTGCGGCGTCGAGCTGACGGGGACGCCGTCGCGGTGGTGCCGCTCCAGCGGTCCTGCGGGACGGCCGTGCCGGTGCCGCCGCCCCGCAGCCGCGGTTGCCCCCGGTCAGGGGACGACGGCGTCCACGCAGCCTCCGTCGACGCGCACGGCTCCGCCGGTGGTGGCCGAGGACAGGTCGGAGCTGAGGTACACCACCATGTGGGCGATCTCCGCGGGCTCGATGAGGCGTTGCAGCAGTGACTGCGGGCGGTGCTCGCGCATGAAGACGCGCTCCGCCTCCTCCCAGGGCAGCTCGCCGCCCACCAGCCCCTGCACGAACTCCTCCACGCCGGCGGTCCGGGTGGGGCCGACCAGCACCGAGTTCACCGTGACCCCCGATCCGGCGGCCTTCTTGGCGAAGCCGCGGCCGAGGGCGAGCATCGCGGTCTTCGTCATGCCGTACTGCACCATCTCCACGGGGATCGCGACGCCGGACTCGCTGGAGATGTACAGGACGCGGCCCCAGTCCCGTTCCAGCATCCCGGGCATGTACATCCGCGTGAGGCGCACCGCGGACAGCACATTGACGTCGAAGTAGCGGCGCCACTCGGCGTCGTCGATCTCGAACGCGTCCTTGGCCCCGAACACGCCGAGGTTGTTGACGAGGATGTCGACCTCCGGCGCGGCATCGCGGGCCCGTTCGGCGCCCTCCGCTGTGGCCACATCGGCCGCGACGGCGACGAACTCGCCGTCCGGCACCTCGTCCCGCAGTTGTGCGACGGCCCGCTCCACCCGCTCGGCGGCGCGGCCGTTGACGCACACCCGCGCACCCGCCCCTGCGAGCCCGGCCGCGATGGCCGCTCCGATGCCCTGTGTCGATGCCGTCACCAAGGCGGTCCGTCCGCTGAGGTCGATGCGCATGTCAGCTCCCTGGGGAGAACCGTCGACGATCACGGCAGCACGAGGTGCTCCTCCCAGTCTCCGCCAGGCGGTATCCCGTCGCTCGGCGAGGGGCGGTGGCATGACGGTACGGCGTCGCGGCGGCGGGGCGTGGCGGGACGGCCGCCGTCAGGCGCTGACGGCAGCGGCACGCCGTTCGCGAAGGAAGCGGTGGAGGACCCAGCCGGCTCCTGTCGCCGAGGGGATCGGGGCTCCGAGCGCCGTGCACGGCGACGACAGCGCGTTGACGAGCGAGGTGACCGCCCCGATGACGGCACCCACCACCAGGGCCCCATGATCGGCATCGCCGAAGGCGAAGACGCGTTCACCGTGCGGTGGTCCGGCGATCACCGCGCCCTCACGGATCAGCCGGCGGCGGCCTTGCGCAGGATCGCGAAGACCGCGCGGGCGTTGCTGCCGTCCGGTTGCCGCCAGCCGGCGGCGACGTGACCGAGCGCTTCCTCCGTGGCGCTGCCGGCGGAGTCGGGACGCAGCGCTCGAGCCACCCGGAGGACCAGGCGGCCGGCCGGGCCGGCGTCGACGCTGACGTCGGTCGTCGCCTCCGGGCCGCCGGTGACGGACCCGGCGCCCGACACCGCCGCGTCCACCGGCCCCGCGTAGTGGCGGCCGACGGTCGGGTCGGGCGTGTCGCTCACGCTCTGCGCCTGTGCCTCGGCCTCGCCGCGCATCAGAGCGACCAACTGGGTGACGACGACGGGGTCGTGGGCGCCGTCGTAGATCCAGCGCCGGCCCAACACCCCGTGCTGCGCGGTGCCGATGAGGGCGTCCTCTGCCCCGGACAGCGGCGCGTCGCGGTAGGCCATGGGCACGTGATAGGCGGCGCCGTCCTGGTCGGTGACCACCATGAACTCCACGCCGACCGCGCCCAGGGGGTCGTCGAGGCGGAAGCCGCCGGCCTTCGAGAGTTCCGGCCGTCCCGCGCCGGCGTACCAGGGCTGCCGGGGGAGCCATTCGGTGAGCAGTTCCAGCTTGGTCGGCGTGAGCGTCGTGCGGTGGATCAGCGACATGGCCGGTTGAGCCTCCCCTGAGTGCGCAGCTGAGCGTGCGCTGAAGACGGTCGAGGACGTGTGAGATACATCGTTTCATCCGGGTCCGACACGCGGGCCCGGCAGGGCGGCGATCCATGTCCGCGCCGCCATACACACGTAAGGTGCCCGTATGGCGAAGCAGAAGGTCACCATCACCCTCGACGAGGACACCGTCGCCGCGGTCGACAGGCTGGCCGGCGGCTCCGGCGGCAACCGGTCGGCGTTCATCGAGGCGGCCGTCACCGAACGGCTCCAGCGCACCGAGCGTGCCCTGCGCGCCGTGGACTGGCTCGCCGCCCGGGCCCGCCAGGAGCACCCCGGCGAGTGGGAGGCCGCCCTGGAGGCCGTCGCCTCCGCCGACGCGCGGCGCGGCTTCGAGACCGCCCCGCCGGCCGACCCGGGTCAGGCGGCGTGAGCGGCGGCTACATCCTCGACCACACGGCCGTCCGGGCGCTGGCCCTGGGGCAGCCGTACATGGTCGCCCGGGTCAACCGCTCGGCGCAGACCGCGGTGCCGCTGTACGTCCCGGCGGTCCCCTTCGCGCAGGGCCTGACCGAGTCGGTCCTCGGTGAGGTGTACGAACGCCTCCAGGACGCGCTGGCCGCCCCGTGCTTCGTCTTCCGGGCGCTCGGCGAGGCCACCTCCTGGTCCGTGGCGCAGATCGCCCACGAACGCGGGACGGACCTCGCCACCGCCCACGCCGCGCACCTCGCGCTCTCCACGGGCCTGCCCGTTCTCACCCAGCAGCCCGACGCCTACAAGCGCGTGGACGCCCGGATCGACACCGAGCAGGTCGTCTGACGCCGCCCCGGCCCTTCAGCGTTCGACGAGCGCGGCCGCGGCCTCCACGTGCGCTGGCAGCCTCTGGCGGTCGCGGAGGGCGGCGGGCAGACGGGTGAGCAGGCCGCCGAGCGCGTCACGCGCCACGGTGTCGCCCGCCGCGTCCGCCGCCAGCGCCCAGGTGCGCCGCAGAGCCACGGGCAGAGGACGGCGGAGCCAGGCGGTGAGCACCTCGTTGCGGCGCTGCACACTGCGCCGCCCCGGACGCGGATCCGGGGACGGCTGGTGCACCGACAGGACCTCGGGGCAGTAGCAGCACGACCAGCCGCGAGCCGCCAAATCGTAGGCGAGGAGCACCTCCTCGCCGCCGACGAAGAGCAGCGGATGGTAGCCCCCCGCGGCGAGGTAGGCGGTCCGGCGGACGACGGCGGCGCAGGCCAGGAAGCCCATGATCTGCGGGCCGGGGAGGTCGGGGGCGCGGCCGAGCGGCGAGCGGGCCAGCACCTCGTGGAGGGGGTCGTACCCGCCTCGTGCTCCGACCCGCGTTCGCGCGGCGAGCAGGCCCATCCGGGGGTGGGCGGCCAGGAGGTCGCGGGCGGCGTACAGCGCGCCGGGCGCCCACCAGGAGTCGTCGTCGCTGAAGGCCACATAGGGGGTGCGGGCCTGCCGGACCCCCAGCGTGCGGCCGCACGCGCCGAGGTTGGCCCCCGCCGGTACCACCCGCACCTGGGGGAACGCCTCGGCCACCGCGTCCGCGCTGCCGTCCTCGGACGCGTTGTCGACGACGATGACCGGCGGCCGTTCCGGGAGTGAGGTCAGGCGGCCGAGCGTCTCGAGCAGTTCCCTGCGCCGGTTGTGCGTGATCGTGACGACAGTGGTCAGGCAGTCCACGCTCATGTGCGGCTCCTCCGCCGTCCGGGGACGGCCGCCGACAGACCCGGTCAGTGGCGGGTGGCCGGCGGGGACGCGGGCGTCCACGTCTCACTTCCTGGGTACCCGAAGGGCGCGCCCGGCGCCCGGCGGAGGCTCGGGAGAGTCGGAAGGGCCGCGGGCTGTGACTACACGGTGGAGGCCGTCGCCGAACTGGGCCAACCGCGCCAAGGAGGCAGGGCGCCTGCAGTCCCGACTGCCTCTCGGACGACCGACGCTCATGCTCATGGCCGACAAGCAAGGGCATCCATGCCGCATCGACCGCTCGGGTCAGGGCCTCCCGACGCCTCTCGGGGCCGACGATCCAGGCGTCCGAGGCTTGCCTGCGGCGCGCCCCCTACCGCCGGTGGCGCGACCGGCGCCTGCACCGCCCACGGCTTGCCGCCGTGAACGACCGGACGCCCTGCGGCAGGGCCCCTCGGCGGACGGGACGGACGCCTGCTGACACCGTTCTCACCGGCCCCCCGGGACGAGATTCGAGGTCTCGACTGCCGCATCGTGGGTAAGGGTGGGATGAAAAGTCCGAAATGAGTGGGGATGGTTTAGATGGCCTCTACGCGACCGAGTATCGAGCAGCACCCCGACCTGCTGGCGCTGCGTGCGGAGTACGAGCGGACCACCGCTACCAACAGGGGCCAGGCGATCGAGGCCATGGGCCTGGTGACCGGCACGTACCTGGCGGCGTCTCCGTGGATCGTGGGATTCAACGGCCTTTCGACGATAGCCGTCGGCAACCTGATCGCCGGCATCGCGTACGCCGCGCTGATGGGTGGCTTGGGCAGGGGCTTCGAGCGCACCCACTCCATGGCGTGGGCCGCGGCCGTCATCGGCCTGTGGACGATCATCTCGCCGTGGTGCATCGCCGGGGACGTCAGCACGACGCGCACGATCGTCAACAACGTGGTGGTCGGTGTCATCGCGCTGCTGCTCGCGCTGGCGGCGGCCTCGATGCGGCCGGGCGCGGGCCGCGGGACCTCGTCGGACATGAGGGGCCCCACCGGAGGCTCACGCATCTGAACGGCTCCGCCGCACCGCGGACCGCCGGGCGAGCATTCGGATGGCTCGCCCGGCGGTCCGCGTCCGGAGCCGCTGCTCGCGTCCGGAACCGCGGCCGGTGCGCGGGTCCATGGCCGGCCCGGGCCGGCCATGGACCTTTCTCTCAGCAGCCGGACGTGAAGGTGACCGGCAGCCTCGACGGACCGCGCAGCACGCGTGGCCGCCAGCGCAGCTCCTCCGCCGGCACGGCCAGGGTGAGGCCGGGCAGCCGGCGCAGGGCGGTGCCGATGGCGATCCGTCCCTCCAGCCGGGCCAGCGGGGCGCCCAGGCAGTAGTGGATGCCGTGGCCGAAGGCGAGGTGGGCGTTGTCCGCCCGGGTGACGTCCAGGCGGTCCGGGTCGGTGAACCGCGCCGGGTCCCGGTCGGCGATGGCCGAGGCGACCACCACGGTCGCGCCGCGCGGGATCGCCACCCCCGCGATGGTCAGGTCCTCGCGGGCGAAGCGCGCGATGCCGGGGTTGACCGGCCCGTCGTAGCGCAGGAACTCCTCGATCGCGCTCGGCAGCAGCTCCGGGTCCTCGCGCAGCAGCTGCAGCTGATCCGGGTGCGTGAGCAGTGCTGCCATGCCGTTGCCGATCAGGTTGACGGTGGTGATGTACCCGGCGACCAGCAGCAGGAAGGCCATCGCGACGAGTTCGTGCCGGTCCAGCCGCTGTTCCTCGTCGTGGGTGGTGATCAGCGCACTGAGCAGGTCGTCCCCGGGGTGTGCGCGCTTGGACTCCAGCAGTGCGGTGAGATACGCGTGCATGTGCTGCCAGGCGGCCTCGATCTTCGCCGGGTCCGGGGGCTGGGGACCCTGGAGGACCATGTCGTCCGTCCACCGCTGGAAGTCGAAGCGGTCGCGGACGGGCACGCCGAGCAGTTCGCTGATGACCGTGACCGGCAGCGGCAGCGCGTAGTCCTCGACGAGGTCGGCGCGCCCGGCGGGGACGATCGCCTCGAGGAGTTCGTCGGCGACGGCCTGGACGCGCGGCTCCAGCTCGGCGACGCGGCGGGCGGTGAACGCCTTGGAGACCAGCCGGCGGAGCCTGGTGTGGTCGGGCGGGTCGGCGCGCAGCATCGTGCGGATCATCGAGTCGCGCTCGGTTTTCGGCAGTCGTTCCATCAGTCGCGGATCCGAGGCGTCCCGGACGTCGCTGCTCAGCCGCGGGTCGGTGAGGGCGGCCAGGCCGTCCTCGTACCGGGTGACCAGCCAGGCCTCGAGCTCGCCCTGGATGACGGCGCGGCGCACCGGGCCCTCCTGGCGTAGCTCCCGGTAGAGGGGGAAGGGATCGGCGACGAACGCCGGATCGGTGAAGGGCAGGGTGACCGGCTGCTGGCTCATCGGGCCTCCGGGAGTGCGTGGCACTGTATGACGGCATTCAATGTGCCTGCTTCAAGCGTAATATGTCCGGTTATGTCGGGTTCAAGGTCGCAGCGGAGGGTGGGGCGATGGAACGGACGGCATGCTGCGTGGTGGGCGGCGGCCCGGCGGGGATGGTGCTGGCACTCCTTCTGGCCAGGGCGGGGGTGGAGGTCACCGTCCTGGAGAAGCACGGCGACTTCCTGCGCGACTTCCGCGGTGACACCGTCCACCCCTCGACGCTCGCCCTGCTGGACGAGCTCGGCCTGGCCGAGCGCTTTGCCGCGCTGCCGCAACGCCGCGTCACGACCGTCCAGTTGCCGATCGGTCCCGGGAAGTCCCTGGTCACCGTCTCGGACGTCAGCACCCTGCGCGGCCCCTACAACTATGTGGCGATGGTCCCGCAGTGGGACCTGCTGGACCTCCTGGCCGACGAGGCCCGCCGCGAACCGGCGTTCACCCTGCGCATGGGCGCCGAGGCGACCGCCTTCCTCGAGGAAGGCGGTCGGATCACGGGCGTGCGCTACCGGACCGCCGAAGGGCGCGAGGGCGAGATGCGGGCCATCCTGACCGTGGCGTGCGACGGCCGCGGTTCACTCGCCCGCTCCCGTCCGGAACTGGGCCTGCGGGAGTTCGGCTGTCCGATGGACGCGTGGTGGTTCCGGGTGCCGCGCGATCCGGGCGACCCTCGGGGGCTGGTCGGCGGGGTCGGGCACCGCTTCCTCACCGCCATGATCGACCGCGGCTCGTACTGGCAGTGCGCCGCGCTGATCCCCAAGGGCAGCGACGCCGAGCGCCGGGCCGCGGGCCTCGACCGCTTCCTCGCCGCCTTCTCGGCCGCCACGCCGTGGCTGGGCGACCGCGCGCACGCCGTGCGCTCCTGGGACGAGGTGAAACTGCTCGACGTGCGCTGCGACCGGCTGGAGCGCTGGCACCGCCCGGGGCTGCTCTGCATCGGCGACGCCGCCCACGCGATGTCGCCCGTGTTCGGGATCGGCATCAACCTCGCGGTGGAGGACGCCGTCGCCGCCGCGCGCCATCTGGTCGAGCCGCTGCGCCGCGGCAGCGTCGGGCTGAACGACGTGCGCGCCGTCCAGCTGCGCCGATGGCCGACCACGGCCGCCACGCAGGCCCTGCAGCGCCTGGCCCACCGCCGCTTCGTCGCCCCGGTGCTGGAAGGACGGTCCCCGCTCGGCGACGCCGACCGCGCGGGGCGGCTCGCCGGCCTGCTGAACTCCACACCCTGGCTGCGGCGGGTGCCCGCCTACTTCATCGGCTACGGCGCCCTGCGCGAGCGCCCCCCGGCGGCGTCGGTGCGGTAGGCCCCCGGGTCCCCGCGCCGCGGGGAAGCCGAGCGCGGAGGCCGTGCCGGTTCACGGGTTCCCGGCGGCGTTGCGGGCGATCGCGTCGACGACCGTGGGCCAGACCTGTTCCGGCAGGTCGTGCCCCATCCCGGGGACCAGCAGCAGTTCGCTGCCCGGCACCGCGGCCGCCGTCGCCCGGCCGCCGCTCTGGTCGATCAGCGGATCCTGCTCGCCGTGCACGACCACCGTCGGCACCGCCACCGACCGCAGGCCTGGTGTGCGGTCCGGTGAGGCGAGGATCGCGGCGTACTGGCGCACATAGCCCTCGGGGCGGTACGCGCGGTCGTAGGCCTCGGTCACGCGTGCGCGCAGTTCCTCGGGGGCCACCGGGTAGGCGGGGGAGCCGATCACGGCCGCCCGGCGGACCCCCTCCGCGATGACCGCCTCGCGTGTCAGGGGCACGCCGTTCGAGGCGGGCAGCGCCGCGATGGCCTCCGCCGAGGCGCGGCCGACCGACCGGTCGCCGGTGGTGGACATGATCGAGCACAGGGACAGCACCCGGTCGGGATGGTCGATCACCAACTGCTGGGCGATCATGCCGCCCATCGAGGCGCCGACGACATGTGCGGCCGCGATGTCCAGCGCCTCCAGGAGCCCGGCCGCGTCGTCGGCCATGTCGGCCAGCAGGTAGGGGACGGTGGAGGAGTCGCCCGACAGCACGGCGCGGATGTCCGGAAGGGGGTGCCCGTCGAGACCGGTCGACAGACCCGCGTCGCGGTTGTCGTAGCGCACGACGTGAAAGCCCCGGTCCGCGAGCGCCGAGCAGAATTCCGGCCGCCACAGGGTCATCTGGGCGCCGAGGCCCATGATGAGCAGCAGCGCCGGATCGTCCGGGCTGCCGAAGGTGTCGTACTCGAGCTCTACTCCGTTGGACTTCGCGCGTGGCATGCGTGGCTCCTTGGGGCTCGCGGGCGACCGGCTCATACCGTCCAGTCGGTACGATAGTGGCGCCGTCCCCGCTCGGCACCCCCGGCGCGAAGGAGTGCGCTCGCGGCCCGGGCCGCGCGGTCATGAGGTGCATGCTCCCCGCGGCGTCCCCGGGCCGCGACTCTCGAGGGCTGTTCGCGTGGTGCGATACCTGCCCGGCCGCGCTGCTCCAGGACCGGAACGCGGCCTCCAACCGCCGGGGCGCGGCCCGGCAGGTGCCGCGATTCGGAAGCCCTACTCTGTGCACCGTGCACAGAGACGGAGGAGGGGCGACGCCCGAGCGTCCGCACCCTGGCGGTGAATCCGGCGGACCCCGCCGTATACGTCGTCCCGCGGCCCGGCAAGCGGCCACGGCGGTCCTCCTGAACGGCCGCCTCGGTGAGCGGCCGCCCGCCGACGAAGGAGCAGCGCCATGACGCAGCCTGCCGACGCCCCCACCGCCCACGCCTGGGACGCCCTCGGCGGGGCCCCGGAGGCGGTGCGCCATGTGGTGTACCGGGAGGTTCCCGGGGTGCTGCCCGCGCGCCTGCCGGTACGCCGCTTGGCTCGGGCCGCGGTCGGGGTCTGCTCTTTGGCCGCCGCCGAGCTGCTCGCCCTGCGCTCCGGCGGGACGCCGCCCCCGGTGGAGGTGGACGAGGCGGCGGTGGCCGCGGCCTTCGTCAGCGAGCGGCACCTGCGGATCGACGGCCGGCCGGGGACGTCCTTCGCGCCGCTGTCCGGGTTCTGGCGCACGGCGGACGGGTGGGTGCGCACCCACGCCAACTACCCGCACCACCGCGCCCGGTTGACGGCCGCCCTCGGCATTCCCGATGGTGCTGACGGCGGCGCCGGTGCCGACCCGGAAGCCGTGTCCAGGCGCCTGGCGGCCGAACTGGCCGGCCGCCGGGCCGCGGAGGTCGAGGAGACCGTCTACGCGGCGGGGGGACTGGCCGTCGCCGTACGGGACCCGAGCGCCGGCACGCAGCCCCTCGTGGAGATCGAGCGGACCGACGACGCCGCGGTGCGCACGCTGCCGCCCGCGGGGCTGCCCGCGGCGGGCGTCCGGGTGCTCGACCTGACACGGGTCATCGCCGGACCGGTCGCCACGCGCACGCTGGCCCTGCTCGGCGCGGACGTCCTGCGGGTCGACAGCCCCCGCCTGCCGGAGGACGAGTGGGCGCACGCCGACACCGGCTTCGGGAAGCGGTCGGCGCGGCTCGACCTCTCCGGACCCGACCGCACCGTCCTGCAGGAACTCCTCGCCTCCGCCGACGTGGTCGTGACCGGCTACCGCCCCGGCGCGCTGGACCGCTACGGTCTCGCGCCGGAGGCGCTGCGCGAGCGCCGGCCGGGACTCGTCGTCGCCCAGATCCGGGCCTGGGAGCGGTCGGGGCCCTGGGCGGAGCGGCGCGGATTCGACAGTCTGGTGCAGGCGCGCTGCGGCATCGCCTCGGTGGAGGCCGGACCGGACGGCCGCCCCGGCGTCCTTCCCGCCCAGGCCCTCGACCACGGCACCGGCTACCTGCTCGCCGCGGCGGTCCTTCGCGCCCTGACCGACGCCCGCCGCGACGGCGGCGGCCGGCTGCTGCGGCTGTCGCTGACGGGCACCGCTTCCTGGCTGCTCCACGGCATCGGCCCGGGCGACCCGGGCGGTGAAGCGGCCCCCGGCGACGATGACGGCCCCGCCCGCCGGCTCGCCGTCACGGACTCCGTGTACGGACGCCTCGTCCATGCCCGGCCGCCGCTCGGTTATCGGGGCGTCCCGGTGGACTGGAGCAGCCCGCCGGGTCTCTGGGGCGCCGACGCGGCGGTCTGGCGGCAGCCTGCCTGAGCCGACTCGCGCGCGGGCCGCGGTCTCCGGCCCGTACGGCGGCGCGGGAACCGGGAGCCGCGGACGCCGCTGCGCCGAACCGCCTGACGGTCAGGGCCGGGCCCCACCGGCGCCCCGGCCCGCCACCGGGGAGCAGGGCCTGCGGGGCAGGCGCAGGACGTCCGGCACTCGGACGCATACGAGGTTCGCGCCCACCGCGCAGTAGCATGCGAAGAACGGCCCCAACGCACGCAGAGACCGACGATCCGGAGATACCGACCGCACATGGTGACCATCGCCTACCAGGGAGAACCCGGATCCAATTCGGCCGCCGCCGCCCGCACCCTGTACCCCGACAGCCGGGAACTGCCCTGCATCACCTTCGAGCAGGCGCTGGAGGCGGTCGCGCTGGGGAACGCCGATCTGGCCGTGATCCCCGTGGACAACTCGGCCGCCGGCCGCGTCGCCGACGTCCACCACCTGCTGCCGGAATCCGGCCTCACGATCATCGCTGAGTACTTCCTGCCCATCCGCTTCGACCTGATGGGCGTCCCCGGTGCTGCGCTGGAGGACGTCGCATACGTCCGCAGCCATGTGCACGCGCTGGGGCAGTGCC
The DNA here is from genome assembly GCF_057707665.1 of Actinacidiphila sp. bgisy167. Taxonomy (NCBI): domain Bacteria; kingdom Bacillati; phylum Actinomycetota; class Actinomycetes; order Kitasatosporales; family Streptomycetaceae; genus Actinacidiphila; species Actinacidiphila sp. bgisy167. The sequence goes on from NZ_JBYIQP010000027.1 coordinate 42,318, forward strand.
GGAAGGTCATCCGCGAGGGCGGCTGGCAGACGCTGGTGAGCGACGACACCGCGGGCGCCGCCCGCGAGGTCGCGGAGCTCGGCGATCCGCGGCACGCGGCCCTCGCCCCGCCCGGCGCCGCGGAACTCTACGGGCTGCAGGTACTGCGCGGCGGCGTGGAGGACACCTCGGACAACACGACCCGCTTCGTCGTCCTCACCCGCGACGCCCAGGTCCCGCCGAACTCGGGCACGCCCATGATGACCAGCCTGTTCTTCTCCGTGCGCAACATCCCGAGCGCGCTCTACAAGGCACTCGGCGGCTTCTCCAGCAACGCGGTGAACCTCACCAAGATCGAGAGCTACCAGGTGGGCGCGGGCCTCAAGGCCAGTCGCTTCTACGTCGAGATCGAGGGCCACCCGCAGGAGAGCAGCGTGGCCCTGGCCCTGGAGGAGCTGCGCTTCTTCTCCTCCGAGGTGCGGATCATGGGCGTCTACCCGGCCCACGCGCACCGCTGCGTGGACCGCGACTGACGCCGGATCGGTGCACCGCGCCGCACCCCTGCCTCGGTGGGAGCTGCCCCCACGTGAGCGTCTGACAACGCCTGCCGTACGTCCCCGGAGCGCGGGACGCCGCAGGTCCGAGCGCGCCCCGCGTCCTGTCGGCGTACGCCGCGCGTCCGCGCCGTCCTCGTCCCCATAGGGGCGTTTTGTCGTGCCACATCCCGTACTGGCGGGTTTCACCCCGACGGCCCATGCGCGTGACCCGGTCGGCATACACGGTCGGGCCTGTCGCCCTGGAGCGGTGAACACTCAGGTGCCGAGGGCGGCCCCCGCCCTGATCCTCGAGGAAAGCGAGATACGGCATGGCGGCACATCTGGATTCCCGTCCCCGGCGTCGTATACGCCGCGCCGACATTGCCGCGGCCGGCTGCGCCCTGGCCCTGTGCGCGTCCGCCGCGGCCCCCGCCGCCGCGGACGCTGGCACGGCCGGGAGCAAGCCGACGGTGGTTCTGATCCACGGGGCGTTCGCGGACGCCTCCAGCTGGAACGGGGTGATCGAGCGGCTCGAAGCCCGCGGCTACACCGTCTTCGCCCCCGCCAACCCGCTGCGCGGGCTGTACAGCGACTCGACCTACATCGCCTCCGTGCTGAAGAGCGTGAAGGGCCCGATCGTCCTGGCCGGGCACTCCTACGGCGGTGCGGTGATCAGCACGGCCGCGGCCGGCAACCCCCAGGTGAAGTCGCTGGTGTACGTCTCGGCCCTGATGCCCGACGTCGGCGAGAGCGGGATGTCGCTGTCCGAGCGCTTCCCCAGCGCACTCGGCACCGCCACCACCTCCGTGCCGTTCGAGGCGGGCGGCGGCGTCAGCGGCACCGACCAGTACCTCAAGCGCGACAAGGTGCACCCGGTGTTCGCGAACTGCCTCTCGGAGCGTCAGGCGAACCTGCTGGGGGTCACCCAGCGGCCCGCCGCCACGACGGCGTTCTCCGAGAAGGCCAAGGTCGCGGCCTGGAAGACCATTCCGTCCTGGGCCATCGTCGGTCGCGAGGACATGACCATCAGCCCGGAGCAGGAGCGCTTCCAGGCCGAGCGGGCCCACGCGCACACAGTGGAGCTCGACACCTGTCACGTGTCGCTGATCGCGCAGCCGGCTGCCGTCGCCGACGTGATCCTCCAGGCCGCCACCGCCGCCGAGGCCGACCGCCCGGCGCTGGCGGACACCGGGTCCGCGAAGGGCCGGCCCGATGTCGCCGCTCTCGCAGGGGTGGCCGGGGGAGTGCTGGTGGCCGGCGCGGGAGCCTTCCTCGGCGCCCGCCGTCTGCGGCGCCGCTCCGCTTGATCCCCTGTTCCGCCTGATCCCCTGTTCCGCCTGAGGGACGTGCCCGCGGACGGCGTCAGTGGCCGTGGCCACCGGTGCCGCGGCCGTCCGCGTCGGCGCGTGCGTCACCCGGGGCGGCCGTGACCGTGAAGGCCGCGGTGCGCACCGCGCCGTTGTGCCGGAAGTCGAAGAACAGCCGGTATGTGCCCGCGCTCGGGGCTGTGGTCCGGAAGGAGACGTCCGGTCCGGGAGCGGTCCGGCCGTCGCCCGGGGCGCCGCCCGGGTGCACGTGCAGATACGCCACGTCGCCGGCGCGCAGGGCGACCAGGTGGCCGTAGGCGCCGAGGTAGGGCTGCAGGTCCGTCACCTCGCGGCCGTCCCTGGTCACCGTCAGCCGCAGCTCCTGCTCCGCGCCCGCCCGCAGGTCCCCGTCGAGCGTCACGGTGTAGCCGTCCACGGTCGCCGTCCGGGAGGCCGGCATGGGACCGGTCGGCCGGTGGTCTCCGGCCACCGACAGGTCCGTACCGAGTGTGAGGTTCCGGCCGCCCTCCGCGTCGGGGGTGAAGTCGGCGAACACCCGGTAGTCCCCGGCGTGGGGCAGACCGACCGTGGTGCTCCACGTGCCGTCGGCGGCGCGGACCGGATGCAGATGGCGGTAGCCGGTCAGGTCGCGTGAGGCGAGGATCAGGTGCAGCTCCTTGCCATGGGCGCGCCGGTACTCGGTGAGCGGGCGGCCGCCGGAGTCGCGTATGAGGAAGCGCAGCGGCACCGGGTGGCCGGAGTCGACCCGCGGCGTGAGCAGGTCGAGGGTGTAGCCGGCCTCGCTGGTGGCCAGGCCGCCCGCGGGATGCGCGGCCGAGGCCGAGGAGCCGGTCGCGGTCTCGGCGGTGCCCGGGGCGTCGGCGGCGTTCGAGGCGTGGCCGGTGCCGGCCGTGTCGTGCGCCTGCTCCGTGGCCGGTGCTGTTGCGCCTGCCGCCGAAGTGCGGACCGGGTCGAGGGCCGCGCCTACGCCGTAGGAGATGCCGAAAGAGGCCGCCAGAACGGCTGCGAACGCGGTGATCTTCGTTCCGGTGTTCAAGGGGGCTCCGTGAGTGCCGTGGCCAGGATGCGCGCCGGGTGGACACGCGCCCTCAAGATATACCCCCCTGGGGTATGTGCCAAGGTGTGCGGCAGCACGCGGGGGCGCTCCGGTCGTGGGGACAGGGCGCACGCACGGCGCGGACGCGGACGCCGGGTTTTGGGTCCGGCGCGCGTCATGCGGGCGCCAGGACCTGCTCCGTCCAGATCGTCTTGCCGCGGGGGTGGTGGCGGGTGCCCCACTGCTGGGCGAGCTGTGCCACGAGGAGCAGACCGCGCCCGCCCTCGTCGTACGTACGCGCCCGCCGTAGATGGGGGGTGGTGTTGCTCGTGTCGGTGACCTCGGTGATGAGCGCCGTGTTGTTGTGGATCAGACGCAACCGGATGGGCGGCTTGCCGTAGCGGATGGCGTTGGTCACCAGTTCGCTGACGAGGAGTTCGGTGGTGAACGAGGTCTCCTCCAGGCCCCATGCCGTGAGCTGCGTGGTGGCGTGGCGGCGGGCCTGCGCGACGATGGCGGGGTCGTCGGGCAGCTGCCAGGTCGCGATGTGGTCCGGTGGCAGCGTGCGGGTCCTGCCGACCAGCAGGGCGATGTCGTCCGTCGGGCGGTGCGTGATCAGGGTGGTCAGGATGCGGTCGCAGACCGAGTCCAGGGATCCGGCGGGGTGCGCCAGCGCCGTGAACATCCTGTCGAGGGACTGGTCGATGTCGTGGTGGTGCGGGTCCAGCAGCCCGTTGGTGTAGAGGGCGAGGATCGTGCCCTCGGGGAGGTCCGTGGTCATCGTCTCGAACGGGAGTCCGCCGAGGCCCAGCGGGGGCCCCGCGGGCACGTCCAGGAAGTGGACGGCGTGGTCGGGGGTCACCACGGCGGGCGGGGGATGCCCCGCCCGGGCGAGGCTGCACTGGCGCGTCGTCGGGTCGTACACCGCGTACAGGCACGTGGTGCCGATCCCGCCCGCGGTCTCCGCGTCCTGGCTTTCCCCCGCCTCGTCGGAGCACAGGTGGATCACCAGGTCGTCGAGGTGGGTGAGGAGTTCGTCGGGGGGGAGGTCCACGTCGGCGAGGGTCCGCACCGCTGTGCGCAGCCGTCCCATGGTGGCCGAGGCGCGGATGCCGTGCCCGACGACATCGCCCACCACGAGGGCGACCCGGGTCCCGGACAGCGGGATCACGTCGAACCAGTCGCCGCCCACCCCCGCGTGCGTCGTCGCGGGCAGGTAGCGCGTGGCGATGTCGAGAGCGGCCTGTTCGGGCAGGTGGTGCGGCAGCAGGCTGCGCTGCAGGGTCATGGTCGTCGTACGCTCGCGGGCGTAGCGACGGGCGTTGTGGATCGCGGTCGCCGCCCGTTCGGCGAGCTTTTCCGCCAGCACCAGGTCGTCGGGGGTGAAGGGGGCGGGGGTGCGGTGCCGGCTGAAGAGTGCCAGCCCCAGGGTGCTTCCGCCGGCCGTGAGGGGGACCGCGAGGAACGAGTGGGTGCCCGCCTCGCGGATCCACGCGGTCCGGGGGTCCTGGGCGGTCCAGCGCGCGAGGGCGGCCTCGTCGATGTCGTAGAGCGCGGCCTTCCCGGCTGCCAGGGTCTGAGTCGGCGGGGACCCGGGGGGGTAGGTCGCGGTGTCGCCGAGTGCGATCAGGGCCTCGGGGGTGCCGGGCAGGACGGAGCTGGCGGCGGTGCGGGTCACCGTCACCGGACCGTCCGGACCCCCCGCCGGTGCACCGGCCGCGAGGTCGATCAAGTCGACCGCGGCGTAGTCGGCAAGGTCGGGCACCACCAGGTCGGTGAGCTCCTGCGCGGTACGGGTGGTGTCCAGCGTCGTGCCGACGCGCGTGGCGGCGTCGTGCAGCAGCCGCGAACGGCGCCGGGCGCGGGGGTCCTCGCCGGACGGGTGGGTGGTGAGCACCACCCCGCGCACGGTCCCCGCCGGATCGGCGAGCGGGGTGAGCGTCGCACTCAATGCGCCGTCCCCGTCCGCGCCGTCCCCGTCCGCGCTGTCGCCGTCCGCGCTGTCGCCTCGGCCTCCGGCGGCCGCGACGAGCGTGCCGAAGGGCATCGTGCCGTGGCCGGTGAAGGGTGCCGGGACGTGCCGCGGACGGCCGCTGCTCAGCACCCCCCGCATCTGGCTCTCCGCCCGCCGGGCCGAGTCACCAGGCGCGAGTTCGGGCAGGCGCAGGCCGCGCATCTCGGCCTCTCGCAGGCCCAGTACGTCCTCGAAGGCGGCGTTGGCCCGCGTCAGCCGAAGACCGGAGTCGAAGACCGCCTGGGGGCAAGGCGACTGTGCGTAGGCCCAGCCGCGGACGGCGTCGTGAGCCGGCGGGTCCGCGCAGGACGCGGGTACCGCCGCGACGACCAGCCAGCCGCCATCGCCGCCGCCCCGCCCGCTGTGACCACCGCCGTTGTGCACGGCCCCCGCGTCGTCGCCCCCGCCCGCGGTCGCGCGGTGGTGGGCGAGCAGCCGCAGGCGCACGGTGTGGCCGTCCCGGTGCCGGAGCGCGAGGGTCCCGGACCAGCGGGGCGGCGCCGGGGCGGGTGGCGGAGGTTCGGCGAGCAGCTGCGCGGCGGGCCGGCCGATGATCTCGGCGGGCGTGTGGCCGAGCAGATGGTGGGCCTGGGCGCTCCAGCCGGTGACGATCCCAAGCTCGTCGAGCGTGGCGGAGGCGGTGTAGGAGGCACCGCCGTCGGAGCCCCGGGACTCCGGCTGTCCGCCGGCGGCGGTAGGAAGCGGCTCCATGGCTGTCATCTCGCCCTCGCTAGGTTCCTTCCCCCGGCTGGGGCGGGGGAACCGGGCTCGGCCAGGCCATCCTGAGACCAGCATCGTGCCTGTGACGGGTGAGCACCAACGCAGCGGATGGGCCAATGCCGGGCGGTGCACCGGAGGCGGGAGTCGGCCCGCCGCGTGAGAGCATCACGCGCATGTACCCCCAGACCTCCCGGCTGCGCCTGCGCCGTTTCCGTCCCGATGACGCGCCGGCGCTGGCCGCCTACCGATCGGACCCCGCCGTCGCCCGTTACCAGGGGTGGAGTGCACCGGTGTCCCCGGAGGCGGCCGCGCAGCTCGTCGAGAGATTCGCAGCAGGGGATCCCGGGGAGCCCGGCTGGTTCCAGTACGCCGTGGAGCTCACCTCCACCGGGGAGCTGATCGGCGACATCGGTGTCCGCCTGCACGACAACCTGATGCAGGCCGAACTCGGCTTCACCCTCTCCCGCACGCATCAAGGCCGCGGTTACGCCGCCGAGGCCGTCACGGCGCTGCTGGAGCGGCTCTTCGCCGAACAGGGACTGCACCGCGTCTCCGCCGAGTGCGACGCCCGCAACACCGCCTCGGCGCGGTTGCTCGAACGGGTGGGGTTCCATCTGGAGGGCCGCCGTCCGGCTCACAGCTGGATCAAGGGGGAGTGGACCGACGACCTGCTGTACGGCCTGCTCGCCGCCGACTGGGAGCGGTGTCACCCTGTTGTCCGGCCGGACGGGGAATGAGCGCGTCCGCCGCACGGTTGCACCCGGCGCGGGAGACCCGTCCCGGGACTCCACGGGGGCCGCGGAGCGGTGGGGCCCCCACGAGGTCCCGAGCGGGAGAACGGCCCCGCTGCGGTCCGGCGCCGGCCTGGCCCCCTTCCTGGCCGGCGCCGACCGCATGATGCGCCGACCTCGTGGCGCGCCGACCGCGTGGCGCGCCGTCGGCCGGCACCGCCGTCCAGCGATGCCGGGCGGTACCGGAGACGTTTCCGACGCTCCGTCACACCACCCGGCATGGAGCCCGGTTGACCCCGGCTGGATCACTCCGGCTCGCAGGGAAGCCCCGGCGGGTGTCTGATGGCATCAGCGGCCCGGGGCCCCGGAGTGGCCCCCGTTGCAAAGGCCCCGGGTCCGCTTCGCGCCTCCTCCGCTGTGCGATCCGGACGACTGCCTGCGGCCGCCCGCATTCTGACGGCTCGCCGGTACGCGCTGAGCTGTGTTCCGACCGGACCGCTGTGACGGAACGCTCGCGGAAGGTTGCCGTACAGTCCGTTCCGCCGTGTCTGCCCGATCCTGATGGTGTTTGTCGCTTGGGTGGTGGATTGGCCTGTTCGGGGGGTGTGGGGTGATGCTGGGATATGTGAGTACGGGTGTTCCTGCGGATTCCGCTGCTCCTGCCGTTCTGCCGGCGTGGTCGCCGATGCTGGCGGTGGCGGGGCCGTTGCCGGGGCCGGAGGTGGAGGCGGAGTACGGGTTCGAGCCGTTGTTCAACGGGGCTCGGGTGCTGGTGTATCTGCCGGGTGACGGGCAGGTGCGGTTGGTGTCGGCGGTGGGGCAGGACGTGACGGCGGGGTATCCGGAGTTGCGGGGGTTGCCGGGGGTGTTGCCGCCGGGGCTGGTGGGGGTGCTGGACGGGGAGATCGTGGCGTTGGGGAAGCGTGGCGGGGTGTCGGTGGAGCGGTTGCAGCGGCGGATGAGTCTGCGGCATCCGGTGGCGGTGGCGGAGGCGTCCGAGGCGATGCCGGTGCAGTTGGCGGTGTACGACATCCTGCACTTGGGGGAGCCGGTGCTGCATTCGCCGTTCACGGCGCGGCGGGCGTTGCTGGATGATCTGGGGGTGGCGGGGCCGCATGTGGTGGTGCCGCCGTACTGGCCGGCGATGGCGAGCGAGGCGTTGCACTACATCCGGCAGGAGGGGTACGACGGTGTGGTGGCCAAGCGGTTGACCAGTACGTATCTGCCGGGGCGGCGCAGCCGTGACTGGATCAAGGTCAAGAACCTCCACCCCGACGGCTCCTGATCCCAGAGCCCCGCACGCGACGGCTCCCCACCGCGACATCACCGACCACGGCGCCCCCGGGTCGGCGGACGGCTGATCACCTTGCGTGCGCGGGTGGTCACAGTCCGAGCGCGATGGCGGTGCGGGTGAGTTCCGCGGTGCTGTAGATGCCGAGCTTGGTGCGGATGCGGCGGAGGTAGGCGTCGACGGTGTGCTTGGACAGTCCCATGTGCCGGGCGGTCTGGTGGTAGGTGCGGCCGGCGGCGATGTGGCGTAGGGTCTCGCGCTCGCGGGGGGCGAGTTCGGGAAGTCCGGTGGCGGTGGCGTCGGGGCCCGTGGTGGTGCCGGTCTGGGGCGTGGTGGCTGCGGCGCTCATGGGGGTGTCCTTCGGCGGTGGTGCGGGGTCCTGCTCGCGCCCTCGGAAGCAGGGGAGGGGTGTCCGATAAGGGCGTTTTGCCCTCTATTGACCACACTCGCGCTCCGACGTCATGGTGCTGTCCGTCGATCGTCACAGGTGTGTCACGAGCGGGATGTGCGGAAGGGGTGCGGCGCCAGCCTGCGGGCGCATGCGGTCCTCGGCGCCGGTTCCCCGTGCCGTACCCCTCCGGATGAATTGTCATAGAGATGCAAATTTCAGCCAGGGTGTGGGCGTGGACCTTCGCCGCATCAGACGTCACCCCGTGCGCAGCGCCCCGCACCGCCCCGAGTGGAGGGTCCCGTGAACGCCGCTGCTGCGCTGGCGGGTCCTTGGCCGGCCTCACACGCCCGGAAACCCCCGGCCGCGGCGGCCGGGGCCATCTGGGTGCCGCCGCGGGGGGCGTCGTGGGCGCGCCGCTTCGCGGCCGACATGCGGGACGGGACGGGACGGGTCATCCTGGCGGCATGCAGCGTCGCGTCATCGTGATGCCGCCAACGACGAGCGGCGGTCGGCGCGTCCGTGGGGACGGCGGGTCCTGGGGATCGCGTACCACCTCCGCGACGTCCAGGACCTCCCGCGGCGCGCCGGCCACAGTCCCGGCAGCGGCGACCCCCGGCGAGGGGCCGGCGGCGGCCCGTGGACGTGAGCCGACGACCGCAGAGAAGGAGTCCCCGTGTCCAAGCCCCCGCTCCCACCGGCAGCGATCGAGATGCTGAAGAAGGCCAATCCGGCCGTCATCACGACGCTGCGCGCCGACGGCCAGCCGGTGTCCACGGCCACCTGGTACCTGTGGGAGGACGGCCGGGTGCTGGTCAACATGGACAGCGGCCGCAAGCGTCTGGACCACCTCCGCAACGACCCCCGGGTCTCCCTCACGGTCCTGGACGAGGGGGACTGGTACACCCACGTCACCGTGATCGGACGCGTCGCGGAGCTGCGTGAGGACACCGCTCTCGCGGACATCGACCGGCTGTCCCAGCAGTACGTGGGCCGCGCCTACCCGCAGCGGGACCGCGAGCGCGTCAGCGCGCTGATCGAGATCGAGCAGTGGCACGGTTGGGGCACGCTGAAGGACAGCAGCCAGCCGGGCTGACCGGACACGGCGGCGTCAGCACCTGTACGGGCGCAGCCGCTCACGGTGACGGCCGCTCATGGCGCGGCCGCTCTCCTTGACCGGCCGTCCTCCTCCACGGGCCGCCATCCGCCGATCCGCAGGGCCCGACACGGTTGTCGAGGCCGGTGACCGCGGGGGAGGTACGGAGTCACAGCACCCGCTGCCCCTTGCCGAGGGCGACGATCCCGTTCGCCGAGGCGTGGTAGAACTCGCGGTCGCGGTCCGGGTTGACACCGACGGTGGCGCCCGGGGGCACGACCACGTTCTTGTCGAGGATCGCGCGGCGCACCACCGCGCCCCGCCCGACCCGGACGTTGTCGTGCAGCACCGACCCCTGCACCACCGCCCCCTCCTCGACCACCACCCCCGGCGACAGCACGGACTGCGTGACCTGTCCGGAGATGACGCACCCCGGGCTGACCATGGACTCGCCCGCGATGCCGCCGGCCACGAACTTCGCCGGGGGCAGGCGCAGCGAGTGCGTGTACAGCGGCCACTGGTCGTTGTAGAGGTTGAAGACCGGGTGGACGGAGATCAGGTCCTGGTGCGCGTCGTAGTACGCGTCCAGAGTGCCCACGTCCCGCCAGTAGCCGTGGTCGCGGACGGTCTCCCCGGGCACATGGTTGTCGTCGAAGTCGTAGACCTGCACCTGGCCCTTGGCCGTCAGCAGCGGGATGATGCTGCCGCCCATGTCGTGCACCGACGTGTCGTCCTCGGCGTCCTGGGCGAGCGCGTCCAGGAGCACCTTGGTGGTGAACACGTAGTTGCCCATCGAGGCGTACACCCGGTCCGGGTCCCCGGGCAGGCCCGGAGGATCGGCGGGCTTCTCCAGGAACCGCTCCACCCTCACGCCGCCCGGCCCCGGGGTGATGACCCCGAACGAGGACGCCTGCTCGCGGCGGACGCGGATGCCGGCCACCGTGGCGCCGGCGCCGGCCTCGATGTGTTGGCGCAGCATCTGCCGGGGGGTCCATGCGGTAGACGTGGTCGGCCCCGAAGACGACGATGTAGTCGGGCTGTTCGTCGTGCACCAGGTTCAGCGACTGGTAGATCGCGTCAGCGCTCCCCAGGAACCACCGCGGGCCCAGCCGCTGCTGTGCCGGGACGGGGGTGACGTAGTTCCCCAGCAGGTTCGACATCCGCCAGGTCGTGGTGATGTGCCGGTCCAGCGAGTGCGACTTGTACTGCGTCAGCACGCAGATGCGCATGATGTCGCCGTTGACGAGATTGGACAGGACGAAGTCCACCAGTCGGTAGGCGCCGCCGAACGGCACCGCCGGTTTGGCGCGGTCGGCGGTCAGCGGCATCAGCCGCTTGCCCTCCCCGCCCGCGAGTACGATTCCGAGCACCGAAGGTCCGCCGCGCATCACTGCCCCCTCTGCCGCCTACCGCCCCTGCGATCCGCAGATCTCCTCGTACACGCCCACCGTGCGGCGGGCCACCGCGTCCCACCCGAACTCCGCCACCGCCCGCGCGCGTCCCGCCGCCCCCATCCGCGCCGCCGCCGCGGGATCGCCGGCCAGCGCGCCGACCGCCGTGGCAAGCCCCGCCTCGAACGCCTCCGGGTCCTTCTCCTCGTACGGCACCAGGAGCCCCGTCACGCCGTCCTCCACCACCTCCGGGATCCCGCCCACCGCGGAGGCGACCACGGCGGTGCCGCACGCCATCGCCTCCAGATTGACGATGCCCAGCGGCTCGTACACCGAGGGACACACGAACACCGCGGCGTGCGTGAGCAGTCGCACCACCTCCGGCCGGGGCAGCATCCGCGGGATCCAGACCACCCCGCCGCGCACCGATCGCAGTTCCGCCACCAGCTCGCGGAACTCCCGGTCGATCTCAGGGGTGTCGGGCGCCCCGGCGCACAGCACGATCTGCAGCTCCGGATCGATCCGCCGGGCGGCCCGCAGCAGGTGCGGCACCCCTTTCTGGCGGGTGATCCGCCCGACGAACAGGGCGTACGGGCGGCCCGGATCGACGCCGTGCGCGGTCAGCGCGGCGGGGGACGCGTCCGGCCGGTACAGGCGGGTGTCGATGCCGTTGTGGACGACGTGCACCCGAGCCGGGTCGAGCGCGGGGTAGCTGCGCAGGATGTCCGCGCGCATGCCGTGCGACACGGCGATCACGCCGTCCGCGGCCTCGACCGCCGTCCGCTCCGCCCAGCCGGAGAGCGCGTACCCGCCGCCCAGCTGCTCGGCCTTCCAGGGGCGCAGCGGCTCCAGTGAGTGGGCGGTCAGCACGTGCGGTACGCCGTACAGCAGCTTGGCCAGGTGGCCTGCGAGGGCGGCGTACCAGGTGTGCGAGTGCACCAGATCCCGCCCGGACAGCGCGGCGGCCATCGACAGGTCGACGGACAGGCTGCGCAGCGCCTCGTTCGCTTCCCCGAGCTCCGCGGCGGCGGCATGGCGGATGACGCCGGGCTCGTCCGAGCCGCCCGCCGGGCCCTTCCCGTCGGCCCCGGCCCACGTGTGGACCTCGAGGTCGGCCAGCGATCGCAACTCACGGGCCAGGAACTCCACATGGACGCCCGCCCCGCCGTACACGTGCGGCGGGTACTCCCGCGTGAGCAGTGCCACCTTCACGGGCGCCTCCCCGGAGTCCCGTTGCCGTGTCGGGACATCCATGCCCAGCGGAACGGCGTTCGATCCGCGTTCCCCGGAACCTCAGGGGTGCGGACGCCGTCCGGGACGACGGCACCCGCCACCGGTGGCCACCTCCGGGGTGACGCGGAACGGCTCGGCGCCAGGGAGCGGACGCCCGCGTTCCCCCATACGCACCGCGCCCGCTGGGCGCCGCAGGCCGCGCCTCAGTCCTCCTCTCCGCTGAGCGTGCCCGCGGTGGTGAGGGGGGCGACACCGGGCCCCGGGGAGGCCGGGGAGGCCGGGGAGGCATGGGCGGGGGACGGGGGTGCGGGCCGGGCGTCCGCGGGAGACGTGGCGGTGGCGCGGGCGAGGGAGACTGACGGGGGTGCGACGGGCGGGGCGAGGGAGCGGGCGAGGTCGCGGTCGAGGCGGCGGAGCTGGGACTGCATGTGGGCGGTGAGCCGGCTGCGGTAGGCGTGCTCGAAGGTGCGGAGGTCGTCGACCTTGCGCTGGAGCGCGGTGCGGGCGGAGGCCAGGGCGACCATTGCCTGACGGTGCTTCTCGCGGGCCTCCTGCTCGAGTGCCTGGGCGCGGTCGCGCGCGTCGCGGCGCAGGGCGTCGGCCTGGCCGAGGGCCTCACCGACGATCTTGTGGGCCTCGGCGCGGGCCTCGGAGACGGCCTGTTCTGCGGTGCGCTCGGCCAGGGCCATCAGACGGGCCGAGCTGTCCACGGCGATCCCGGACCGCTTCGGGCCGGCCTCCTCCGCTTGCCTGGCCGACTCCTCCGCTCGCGCGGGCGACCCGTCGGCGGATGCGGCCGCCTCGGCGGCGGGGCGGGGGGCGGGCTTCCGCTCCGGCGCGGGCTCGCGCCGGGGCCCGGAGTCGGCCCCGGGCTCGTACCGGAACGCGGCGTCGGCTGCCGCGGGTTCCGGCCCCGACGCCGCCCCGTGCCGGGGCTGCTCGGCCGGTTCGGGGTGTTCCGGCCGCTCCGGCTGCCGGGCCGCAGCGGCCTCGGCGGCGGAGAGTTCGGTGCGCAGATCCTGGTTGATCTTCAGCAGCCGGGTCAGCTCGGCCCGCACCTCGTCCAGGAAGTCGTCGACCTCGCGCTCGTCGTAGGCCTCGCGGAGGCGGACGGTGGTGAACTGCTTCGTGCGCACGTTCTCGGGGGTAATCGGCGTCTGTGCCATCTGCTCACCTCGAGGTGTTCGTCGACAAGTCCTGACCGCATCCGTCAACTCCAGCTTGGGCGGCGGGCCGGGTCGGGGCAGCCCGGGCACATCGCGCGTGCGCGGCGCGGGCGGTGCGGCCGGCGCCGATCGTGGGACCCGGGCGAGCGGCGTGCGGGCGCAACTACGCGAGGCGCAGTGGCAACTGTGATCATCAGCGCTGTCACGGCGTCCGCTGACAGCGTGGATTTCCCTTCGTGCCCGGCGAAAGGGCCGGACGGGTGAATACGGCCCCAGGGTCCTCGATCAGGGCGGCGCGGGCGGGGCCCGGGAGGGCCGCTGCCCGGGGGCGACGGCGACCAAGCACGACGGGCGCCCCGTCGCCGCCGGGGGAGGCAAGCCCGCCGCCGAAGTGGCCCCGGCATCACCGTACGCGTGCGCGCCGCGGCGGACGGCACCGCTGGGCTGCCCGACGGCGGCCGCTCGAGCGGTACGCCTCCGCCGTGACGGTTCCGCGACGCATCCCTCTCCTCGTGGCAGCCGCTCCCGGGCAGTGCCGGCGGCACCGTTCCCGGCGTTAGGCTCGCGGCGACGACGTAGCCGCTTGCCGCGGGCGCCGGGTCGCGCCGGGCGCCCTTGCGGTGCGACCCACCAGGGAAGGGATCCCATGACGCAGCCCGTGATCATCGGAAGCGAGCGCAGTGAGGTCGGCCTGCCTGCCGGAATGGACGTGCTGCGGCGCGGGGGGACGGCGTTGGACGCCGTGGAGGCGGCGATGCGCCGCTGCGAGGACAACCTCACCGACCACTACGTCGGCACCGGAGGGCTGCCCAACGCGCAGGGCGTCGTCGAGCTGGACGCGTCGGTCATGACGGGCTCGGACCGCAGGTTCGGCGCGGTCGGCGCGCTGCGCGGTTTCCCGAACCCGATCTCGGTGGCGCGCGCCGTGATGGAGCGGCTGCCGCAGCACTGCCTGCTGGTGGGGGAGGGGGCTGAGCTGTTCGCGCGGGAGAACGGCTTCGAGCGCGCCGAGCTGCTGACCGACGAGTCCCGGGCGATGTGGCGCGAGCAGCTGCTGACCGCCGCGGACGCGGTCGAGGGGGAGAACACCCCGGCCGTCGACGGCGACCACCGCTACCGGCAGGCGGCGTTGGAGCTCGTGCGGCGGATGGCTCCGCACGAAGGGCCGTGGGGCACGATCAACATCATCGCGCTGGACGCGCACGGCGAGATGTGCGTGGGCGTCTCCACGTCCGGCTACCCCTTCAAGTACCCGGGACGGGTGGGCGACTCCGCCGTCCCCGGGGCAGGCAACTGGTGCGATCTGCGCGGTGGCGGGGCGGCCTGCACCGGCCGCGGCGAGCTGAGCCTGCGCGGCGGGACGGCGCGTACGGTGGTCGACCTGCTGGCGCTGGGCAAGGAGCCCGCGGAGGCGTGCCGGATCGGCCTGGAGGAGGCGGCGGGCCTGCCCGACGAGTTCCGGTCCGAGCTGCGGGCGCTGGCGCTGACACCGGACGGGCGGCACGGCGGTGCCGCCGGCCAGGAGGGCAGCGTCTACGCCGTGATGACCGACGCCTCCACCGAACCCGAGCTGCGCCCCCGCATGCTGGTGTGAGGCCCGGGGCGGCTACGGCTGGGGCGCGATCAGCTCCCCGCTGGTCGCGTCCCGGAGGGTGATGGCCTCCACCGGGCAGGACTCGGCGGCGTCGACCAGGAGTTCGTCCGGTTCGGCCGTCGGGTGCCTGGGGCAGGACTTGCCGTCGCGGAGTTCGAAATGCGCGGGGGCGATGCCGGCGCAGGAGCCGGTGCCGATGCAGGTGTCGCGGTCCACCGCGATCTGCCAGGTCATAGTGCGTGTCCTTCGTGTCGTCGTCGGATGTCATCTGATGTGCGGATGCCGGCGGGCGCCGTTGTCGGTCGCCCGGGGCGGGCGGATACGCCGTAGGCCGTCAGCTCCGGTCCCAGGTGACCGGCAGCCGTTCGGGGCTGCGCAGGGCGACGCCGGACCTCCACACGACGCTCTCCGCGGGACCCGCGAGGCGCAGCCCCGGCAGCCGGTCGAGCAGGGTGCGCAGAGCCACCTGGATTTCCATGCGCGCCAGTTGGGCGCCCAGGCAGTGGTGCGGTCCGTGCCCGAACCCTACGTGGGAGGCCTCCTGCCGCCGCAGGTCGAGCCGGTCGGGGTCGGTGTAGACCGTGTCGTCCCGGTTGGCCGACACGGGGCAGACCACGACCGCCTCCCCGGCCCGTACGGTGCCGCCGCTGAGCTCGACGTCGTCCAGCGCGTAGCGGGGCATGCCCGCCCCGGTGCCCAGCGGGACGTAGCGCATCAGTTCCTCGACGGCGCCGGGGAGGAGACCGGGGTCGGCGCGCAGCGCCGCGAGCTGATCGGGGTGGGTGAGCAGGGTGTAGACGAAGTTGGGGATCTGCGAGGCGGTCGTCTCATGGCCCGCGACGAGCAACGCGATCGCCAGGACCCGCAGTTCCCGTTCCGACAGCCGGTCGCCGTTGTCGCGGGCGTCGACCAGCGCGCCGAGGAGGTCCTCGTGCGGAGTGCTGCGGCGTTCGGCGATGAGGCCGGCCATGTAGGCCGTCAGCGCGTCCGTGCAGTCCTGGATCTCCTGCGGGGTGTACTTGGTGGTGGACAGCAGCGCGTCGGACCAGAAGCGGAAGTCGGCACGGTCGGCCAGGGGGACGCCGAGCAGTTCGCAGATGACGGTGACGGGAAGCGGCAGGGCGAAGTCCGCCACGAGGTCGGCGGGAGCGCCGCGGGCGATCATGCCGTCGGCGAGCTCGGCCGCGATCTGCTCGGTGCGGGGCCGCAGGCGCTCGATATGACGGGCCGTGAAGGCCTTGGCCACGATCCGCCGCAGCCGGGTGTGGTCCGGCGGGTCGAGGTCCAGGATGCTGCCTTCCAGACCCCGGTGCGGTCGCAGCCGTGGCTCGTCGCGGTGGACGGCCTCGGCCCGGCTGAAGCGGGGGTCGCCCAGCACGGTCCTGACGTCCTCGTACCGGGTGACCAACCAGGCGGCCTCACCGTAGGGGAAACGGACCCGGCACAGCGGTTCCTCCTTGCGCAGCCGGGCGAAGGCCGGGTCGACGGTCAGCCGGTCGGACTCGGTGAAGGGGTAGTTCCTGGGCTCGGTCGTGGCCATGGCACGTGCCTCCTGTGAGCGCGGGGATCGGTTGTGCCGCTCACGACGGCCCTGGGAGGCGGCGTGGCGCGGCGGGCGGGGCGACGAGGGCGGGGCGCAGCAGGTGGCACAGGTCGTCGGCGAGGAGTTCCAGCGGGTCGTCGGTGTCGACCGGCAGGCCGCCGGCGATCCAGGCGGTGAGGAACGAACCGGTCTGCAGCACCGCCATCAGGGCCCGCTGCCGCGCCTGCCCGGGCGTGACGCCCCGCCATCGGCGGGGGTCGGCGGTCAGCAGCGCCACGTAGCGTTCGTGCGCCGCGAGGTAGCGGTCGCGGGCGCTGCCGTCGGACCCGGCCGCCGAGGGGGTGGCAGCCAGCAGCACACCGATGGTCGGCGCCAGCGCACGCCACTGCGCCGCGGCGTGCTCCAGCCACTGGCGGACGGTGCCGGGGGTCCACTCGGGAGCGGTGGCGAACTCCGCGTACAGGGCGTCGCTGATCCGGTACACCCGGTCCGTCAGGGCGGCGATGACCTCCGCCTTGCCGCGGAAGTGCGCGTACACCGTGGCCCGTGTGACGCCGCCCGCACGGGCGATCTCCTCCATGGTGGCGGCGACGAACGACGTCGTGGCGAACACCTCGACCGCCCCGTCCAGGATCCGGTTACGGGTCAGGTCCCGCTGCTCGGTGCGCAGACTCACCCGCGGGGCGCCCACCGCGGTCGCGGAACCGGCCGGGACCGGCCGGGGACGACGTTCCATGAGAAAAGCTTACAAAAAGGAGTGTCTCTGTACATTCTGTGTACGTCGTGGGAGGCCAGGGTGGTCAGCCCTGGTTGCGGGGGTGGCCGCGGGCGGCGCGTTCGTCGCCGCGCCGGTGGTCGCCGGTCCGGCGGGCCATGAATCGCTGGGCGTCGCCATGCTCCACCCGCCAAGGACCGCGCGGCGCGCTGCCCGCGCGGGAAGGCGGCGGTGCGTGCGCCATGGGTGACGCCACGGCGCCGTCGCCGCGCCGCCGGTAGGGGAAGCCGTGGGGTCGGGGCACGGCAGCGAGCTACGGGCGCGCCGCTCCCGCACGACAGCGGTTCACGGCGCGCCGCCCGCAGCGACGTGCCGCGCGTGCACGGCCAGGGCGGCGATGTCGTCCTCGAGGCGCCCGTCGCTGTGGCGCACCAGGTCCCGGTGCAGCCGGTCCAGCAGTTGGCGGGGTGCCGCCGGGCTCTGGCCGCTCATCCACTCCGGCAGCGGGAAGAACGTCCCGGCGCGGTCACGGGTCTCGGTGACGCCGTCGGTGTAGAGCAGCAGCTGGTCGCCGGCGGTGAAGCGGTGCGTGTCGACGGCGTAGGCGTCCCCGACGAGGTCGGAGAAGGCCAAGGGCGCGGAGACCGCGCTGGGCTCCAGGACCTGGACGCGTCCGGCGTGCACGAGAATCGGCGGGGGGTGACCGCAGTTCAGCAGCCGCAGGCGGCTGCCGCCGCGCGGAATCTCGGCGATCACGGCGGTCGCGAACCGCTCCGGCAGATCCTGGCTGGGGTAGCTGGAGTAGTAGCGCGCGATGCCCGCCTCCAGACGGCGGGTCAGCTCTCCGAGGTCGGGTTCCTCGTACGCCGCTTCCCTGAAGGAGCCGATCACCGCGGCGGCCGCACCCACGGCCGACAGCCCCTTGCCGCGTACATCGCCGATGAGCAGCCGCACCCCGTAGGGGGTGT
This sequence comes from Actinacidiphila sp. bgisy167, assembly GCF_057707665.1. Lineage (NCBI taxonomy): Bacteria > Bacillati > Actinomycetota > Actinomycetes > Kitasatosporales > Streptomycetaceae > Actinacidiphila > Actinacidiphila sp. bgisy167. The sequence goes on from NZ_JBYIQP010000027.1 coordinate 60,047, forward strand.
CGGCCACCTCGTAGAAGTCGCCGCCGATGCGGGCCTGCTCCTGCGCCGCCAGGTACAGCGACTCGATCTCCACGTTCTGGATGCGCCGCGGCACCGGCCGCAGCAGTACGGTCTGCGCCGCGTCGGCGACCAGCCGGGTGCGGAAGAGTGCTTCCTCGCGCTGGATCCGTACGTGGCTGGTGTACGCAGCCGCCAGCGTGACCGCGGCGATGGCGGCCCCGGTGTACGGGCTTCCCAGGTCGGTGTAGACGAAGGTCAGGCCCACCATGAGTAGCAGGCACACAATGCCCAGCAGCACGGTCGGGAGGACCCGCCACATGGCGGCGGCCAGGGCCGGCGCGACGGGCAGCAGGCGGCTGATCGCGGCCTCGCGCGGGGTGGAGTAGGCCAGGGCGGCGATGAGCACGGTCAGGACCACCGGGGAGACCCGGACGGCCACCCAGCGGCCGGTGCGGGCGCGTCGGCGCCGCAGCCGTCCGGACGTGATCACAAACCGCATCATACCGTGCCATAAGGGGCAAGGGGCTGCTCGTCGCTCCGTCCCCCCCCATCGGCCGAGCGAGCCGGCCGGCCGACCGCGCCGGGTCCAGGCCCGCCACGGGGCGCCGTGGCCTCTCCGTCCGGCGCGGACTCGGCCCGGCGGCGCGACGTCAGGCGCCCGCACCCCTGCGATGCCGCTGAGAGGCAGGCGGCGATTCGGTCGTACAGGGCATCGGACGCTATCCTGCACGTGGCTGGGCCGCGTGGCGCGGCCGGTCGTCCGGCCGGGCGCGGACGCGGCGCTGATCGTGCCGGAGAGGCCGCAGCTGAGGGATGTGCCGTGGAAGCGGGGCCCGGGCGGTCATGCGTCGACCACTGGTGTTCGACGGCCGACACATGCTGGACCCGGCCACCACGGCGACTCAGGGTTTCACCTCCCCGAGCGCGGGACGGCGCACCGTCTCCGGGCGACGACACCGGGCCAACGACGAACGGCGGTGCCAGGACCCGGCGGGAGCCCTGGCACCGCCGTCGCGGCTTCACCGGCGCCGGCAGGAGGCGGCGGCGTGGGGGCGGACGCGGCGTCACACCCTCGGCGCCGCCGCGTCCGCCCACGCGCCGTCAGCCCCTGCTGCGGCGTTCCGGCACGATCTGGATCGTGTCGCCGACGGCGCGCTCACCGGTGGCGTCGGAGGTGACGTTGGCGAGGACGCCGTCGACCACCATCGCCGACGAGCCGCCGCCGTCGAGGTTGAGGGCCTGCACCGCGCCCAGCGACCGCATGAACCGGGCCGCCTCACCCAGCGTGAAGCCCTCGCTCACCCCGGGCTGCCGCCCGTCCACCGTCACCAGCAGGAGCCGGCCGTGCCCGTCGATGCCGGCCATCGTCCGCGGCTGGCGCACGTTGGACCAGGCGAAACCGAACGACAGGTCCTTCGGGTCCAAGGTGCCCTCGGTGGCCGCGTCGATGTGCACACGGCCGTCCTCCACGAGGGTGGGCGCCGCGCTCACGATGCTGTCGCCGCGGCCGAGGTGGACCTCGCGCCCTTCGGCGTCCCGGATGTCCTCCCGCACGGCCAGCCGCCTGCCGGTCCGGGCGTGCTCGGTCAGCCAGGCCGCCGCAGCGCCGGTGCCCTGCAGCACCGTGCCGTGCTCGGGGACCGAGCCGCCGCGGGCGCCGGTGGACAGGACGGTCCCGTGCGAGTCGAGCACCACCTGCACGCCGCTGCCCGCGGGCAGCGGCGCACGGAAGGCGGGGGTGAACTCGACCAGGTCGTCCGCCAGGGTGCAGGTCGTGTCGTGGCGGGGCTGCTCGGTCGGAACGCCGCCGGGCCGCCCGCAGTTGCGGACCTTGCCCGGCAGGCGGTTGATGCCCTGGACCGCGTACGTGGCGGAGCCGGCCCGCACGGTGACCGTGGTGGACAGGTCCGCGATCCGCGGACGGCGCCCGCCGTCGCCGAGGATGAGCGCCGCACGCGAACCGGCCGCCATCGACTCCAGCCGGCCGTCCACCGCGGACAGGCCCGCCATGGTGCCCTGGATGCCGTCGGCGTCCGAGGTGATGAAGAACCCGCCGTTGACGCCGACCAGCGACCCCAGTCGGCCCGCGACCACCGAGGTCTTCTCCCGGTCGGCGACGTCGCCGCCGTCGCTGACCTCGACCGTCCCGCGCAGCCGCGCCGGATCCACCACCGCCACGTGGACGCGCTCGCCGTCGGCGGCCTGCCGTCCGTCGTAGCCGGTCCACTCCGTCGCCGTACGGAATCCGGCGGCCACGACCGCCGCGTTCGCCGGGCCGGCCTCGGCCTGCGTGGCGAAGCGGCCGACCCGGACCTGCCAGCCCATCACGCCGCGGGGGGTGTCGGCGTAGGTGTCCCACTCCACCGCTTCCAGGCGCGGCTCGAGCCCGGCCTGCCGCAGCCGCTCGGCGGTCGCGTCGGCCCAGGCGCGGTCACCGAGCGGGGCCCAGGTGGCGGCGCCCGTGAGCCGGTTGACGGCGGGGGCCTGCACGGTCACCGTCCACACCCCGGCGGCCGACGGGTCCCGCAGCACGCCGCTGCGCACCTCCAGGCCGGGGGCCACCTGCTGCGTCGTCCACGCGATCCCCTGCGTGCCCGGGGCGGGCGACTGCGCACCCGCGAGGGACGGCGGGACGACGGCGACCAGCGCCAGGGCGGCGGCGAACACCGCTCCCCTGCGCGCGGCCTGCCCCATCCGGCGCGCCCTGTCCCGCGGTTCGGCGGCTGTGACCGACATAGACTCTCCTGATCTTCTGAGCCACCGGGCGGTATCTCGCCCCGCCCGGTCCTTGCCCCGCCATCCCAGGCCCGCGCGTGGACGGCGAGCCCACGAGGTCGCGGCGTCCAGGGAAACCCTGGATGACAACCGGACACATGTACCGAGGTGTGGCCGACCGGGACGCGACCGCGGGGTCTTGGGCCCTCGCCGCGTCGCCGGGTCCACCCCGGCCGCGGCGGCCCGGAGCGGCACAGGTAAGAACGTGTCGTGACCTCCGCAGCCTCCGCCGACCGGCGGCCCTGATGCCCTCACTCGACCCGGCGCAATGGGCCGTCGCCCTGTTCGCCCTCTTCCTCGTCGGCTACTCCAAGACCGGGGTGTCCGGGGCCGGGACGGTGGGGGTCGCGCTCTTCGCCATGGTCCTGCCGGCCAAGCTGTCCACCGGCGTGCTGCTGCCGCTGCTCCTCGTCGGGGACGCCGTGGCGGTGGCCGCGTACCGGCGGCACGCCGACTGGGGCCAGCTGGTACGGCTCTTCCCCTGGGTCGTGGTCGGTGTGCTGCTGGGCGTGGTGGTCGTCGACCGGGTCGACGACACGCGGATGCGCCAACTCATCGGTGTGCTGCTGCTGTCGATGCTCGCCGTGCACTGGTGGAGCCGGCGCCGCGGCCCGGACGACCCGGTCGCGCAGCACCGGGCCGTCGCCGCGGGAGCGGGCGTCCTGGCGGGCTTCGCCACGATGACGGCGAACGCGGCGGGCCCGATCATGGCGCTGTACCTCCTGGCCGTGGGACTGCCCGTGCTGGGCTTCCTCGGCACCGGCGCCTGGTTCTTCCTGCTGCTCAACGCCTTCAAGGTGCCGTTCAGCGCTGGGCTGGGGCTGATCACACCCGAGACCCTGGCGTTCGGCGCGATGGCCTCCCCGGCGGTCCTCGCGGGGGCCGCCGCGGGCCGCGCCACCATCAGCCGCATCAGCCCGAAGGTCTTCGAACGCGTCACGGTCGCTCTGACCCTCCTCGCGGCGATACGGCTTGTCACCCTCTGATCGGCGGGCGGCCGGCGAAGCGGCCACCGGCTACGCCGCCGCCAGGGCCCGGTCGGCCCGTTCGGCGGCGGAACGGCCATGGGGCAGGCGGCGCACCGCCGCGGACGCCATCGTGGCCAGCGCCGCCGCGGCGTACACGACTCCGGCGGCGGTGGTCACCGGGTAGCCCCCGGAACGGTCCGCGAGCGGCCCCACGCCGAGCTGGCCGATGGGAACGGCGACGTAGGACAGCAGGGCGTCGAAGGACGAGACGCGTGACAGGGCGTCGGGCGGTACGTGCTCCTGGACCACGTCGTTGCTCAGGAGGCCGGAGATGAGCAGTCCAGCCTCCTGCTCCCCACCGATGGCCCAGCACTCGTTGAACTCCTGGGCCTGGTCAACGCGGCGCACCCGGACCCGCTGAAGGAGATCGTGAGCTGCGCTGTGCAGCAGGCCGAGCAAGGGCGGTGGGGCGGCGGTGTGCCGGCGTCGGGGGACCCCGAGGACTGGGTTGCGCTCATTCACTGGGACGCGGACGTCGCAGACCGGGAAGGCACGCGAATGCAGTGGTCCATCCAGCGCGCGGACCTGGAGGCCGGTCGCTTCGACCGCACCTACGTGACCGGCTACTACAACCCCTGACCCGGCCCCTCGTCGTGCCGTACCGAGACGTCATCGGTGTCGCCATCGTGTCCACACTGCTCGCCGTCATCGGCACCCTCCTGCCTGTCGGAGCCGCGCTACGCGCGAGGACGCTGTAGTCCGTGGGGGCACGCGCGTAGCGCCACCGTGCCCAAAGGCGCACCCGGCCCGGTCCCGTCTCCTCGGGACCGGGCCGTCTGCCGTCCGGCGTACTACCGCAGACTCACCCCAATGGCCCGCACACCCCGTTCCTCCGCAGTCATCGGCGCCGACTCCTGAAGGAGACACCTACTGCCTCCGCGACCACCTTGGTGGACACCGGGAACCCGTCATCGCCGACCGCGTCGCACGCCGGGATCAGCCGGGCCCACAGGGCGAGATCCTGGGCGCCCCTGCGCCGCCGCACCCACCGCTCCGACTCGGCCCGCTGCCCGGCGGTCAGTTCCAACGGCGCAAGCTTCGGTCCCGCGCGTCATGGGGGAACTCCAGGCGAAGTCAGGACTCAGGACGCTGAAGGGGCTGTTCGGGCCAGCCGAGCAGCCGGGCGCCCATCGCCGCGGTCTCCAGGGTGTAGCGATGCAGCGGGTCGCCGGGGTCATAGCCGGTCAGCACCTTGATCCGCTCGAGGCGGTAGGTGAACGTCCGGACCCCGAGGCCGAGCCGGCGTGCGGCCTGCGCGTTCACATGCCCGGCCTCGGCGTGCGCGGTGATGGTCTCCAGCAGCGGACCGGCGCCGCCCCGCGCCTGCTCCAGCGGCCCTAGCACGGTGCGCACGAGGTCGGCCATAGCGGCCCGGTCCCGCATCAGCACGGGGAAGACCAGCAGTTCCTCGGCCCGCAGCACGGACGGGTGCAGGCGCAGCCGGTCGGCGACGTCCAGCGCCCCGAGGGCCTCCTCGTAACTGCGCACGATGCCACCGGTGCCGGTGTGGGTACGGCCGACCGCCACCCGGCGGGCCGCGTGGTACCCGGGGCCGGGGTCCAGCGCCGTGTCGGCGAACGTTTCGAAGATGTGGCGTTCGGCGCCGGGGGCGATGCACACCAGCCGGCCGTCCTTGCCGACCACCAGGACGTCGCGGTGGCCGAAGCGGCCCGCCAGCTCCCGTTCGATGCGCCGCACCACGGGATGGCCGTCCTCGTAGGCGTCCACGCCGCGCGCCACCGCCACCGCGTGCCCGCGGCCCAGCCGCAGACCGAAGCGCTCGGCGCGCTCCGCGAGCCGTCCCGGGTCGCTGCGGCCGTGCAGCAGGTCGTCGACGAACTCTGCGCGGGCCGCCTCCTCCTGGCGGACCAGGAGCCGCTGGGCGCGTTCATGGCCCGCCCCGAGCGCCGCCACCGCCGCGTCGAGGGCGGTCAGCACCGCGTCCCCGGCACACCGCACCTCCTTGGCCGTGCCGGCAGCCCCGACGCCCCGCAGCGTGCCCCACGCGTCGCGGGTCGCCGTCAGGTAGGCGCCGACGAGGTCCCGCAGTGTGTAGCCCCCTCCGCCCGCGCGTTCGCCGGACTCGCGCAGCGCGTCCAACTCGTCCCTGCGCGGCCGCCGGCCCGTCGCCGATACCTCGTCCAGCATGCGTGCGAACGCCTCGAGTTCCTCGTCCGGTACGCCCCCCATGGCCCCGTCTCCCCTCCCGGAACACGTCGTTGCCGTCTCCCGGCAACCAGGACCGTATCAACCCCGTGGATCCCGGTCACCGTCTGCGACGGGATGGCGCTCGTCGGTGCGGTGTGCGGGAACCCAGGAGCGGGGATCCGGCCGGGCGAACCGTCACCCAAACACGACGGCCGACGTCGAGCTGATCCGCATGCGGGTTCACCTCCGTGCGACGGGGATGCCACTGACCGATATCGCGCGGTTCACAGGTGCGCCCGCCTCGTGCCGGTCGTCCGCGCGGGCCCGGTTCGAGAACGGCGTCCTGGTCGAGCGGGAGGAGAGCGAAGCGGCCTGAATCGCGGGTGGCGCTCCTGTCGCCACCCGCGAGATCATCCGCCCATGTCGCATGACGATGCACAACGGAACGAAGCGGTTCCGGCCAACGCCCCCAGCGGCGAGACCCGCGGTTTTCTACCTGGCCAGTGGCCGGGTGGGCTGATCATCCTCCTGAACGGAACGTCGAGTTCCGGCAAGTCGAGCATCGCCCGAGAGCTTCTCCGGGTCCTGGACGCATCGTTCTTTCACATGCCGGTGGACGCCTTCCATGCGATGCGGTCCGATCGGGACATCCCCGACGAACATCTGCAGGCCGAGATCGACCGAACCGCCATGGGCTTCCACCGTGCCGTCGCCGGGATGGCCGCGGCCGGCAACAACGTCGTGGTGGACCACGTGTTGAGCCGGCGTTGGCGCCTCCTCGACTGCCTCGACCTGTTCCCTGCCGAGAACGTCGTCCTTGTGGGCGTTCACTGCCCGTTGCCGGAGCTGGAGCGTCGGGAACGGGTCCGCGGCGACCGGACGCCAGGTCTTGCCGCGCTGCAGTTCGAGCAGGTCCATGCGCACGGCGTCTACGACATCGAATGCGACTCGAGCAGGAACACCCCCGGAGAGATCGCCCAGCAGATCAAGATCGCTTTGGCCCAAAGGCCGACTCCGACAGCATTCACGCGGCTGAAGGTCGCCCTGCGCACCGGCGATCCGAACTGAGCTCCACCGGCAAGTCTTGACGATTCGCCCCGGCCCGCTACCGCTCAACTCTGACGCGCGCAGCCTCGATCGCTCAGGGATCCAGGCGTTGGTTGCTCACACTCTCCAGCCGGGCCGGCGGCGCGGCTCGGTGTCGTCGGGGCGGCCGAGGACGTGTGCATAGTGAGCCGCAAGCGCCGCGACGCTCGGATCGGCTTGGTGCGAAGTCGCGGCGCCATCAGGGCGGGGACCGGGCCTCTTCGCGGCGGTGCTCGCACCGGGCCCGGGCGCGGCGCACGCCTGATCGGTGTCCGGGCGGCGCGCCGTGAGGAGGGCGGGACGCGTTGCGCCGGGGGCGCGGGCGGTGGCTCAGCCGGCCGCTCGGGCGGAGGGGCCGGGCCCGGTGCGGGCCTGCCGGGGGGTGAGCGGCCCATGGCCGCCGGCGCAGACGACGACCGCCTCCACGGGCTCGTCGCAGTCGCGGTGCCGGACCTCGAGGGGTGGGCCCTCCGGATCGGCGGTGTAGCGGTCGCCCCACTGCTTGAGCGCGATCACCGCGGGCCACAGGTCCCAGCCCTTGGACGTGAGCCGGTACTCGTGGCGGGTGCGGCTGCCCGGCTCGCGGTACGGGACGGTGTCCAGGATGCCCGCGGCCACCAGCTTGCGCAGCCGGTCCGCCAGCACCGCCTCGGACAGCCCCATGTGCCGGCGGAAGTCGTCAAAGCGGCGTACGCCGTTCATGGCGTCACGCAGCACCAGCAGCGACCACTTCTCGCCGACGAGGTCGAGGGTGCGCCGTACCGTGCAGTTCTCGGTACTGGTCTCCAGCCAGGTCATATCGGTCATCGTAGGCTGGCTTCGCCATTGACATCCAGATGTGCGGATAGCTAGCTTCGGATGGCGAAGCCAGTCGCTCAGGAGGACGCCCGATGTCGAGGTCACGCACCTACGAATGGGGAGACCCCAATGTCTCCGCGGCCGCGGTCGGCCGCACCAGTGGTCTGGAGTTCCTCCGCGACGTGGCCGCCGGGCGCCTTCCCGCACCGCCCATCGCCTCGACCCTCGGGTTCACCCTGGAGGAGGTCGGGGAGGGCCGCGCGGTCTTCGCCATGGAACCGGGGGAGGAGCACTACAACCCCATCGGCAGCGTCCACGGCGGCGTCTACGCCACGCTCCTCGACTCGGCCGCCGGCTGCGCCGTGCAGTCCGTCCTCCCCGAGGGCATGGGCTACACCTCGCTCGACCTGAGCCTGAAATTCCTGCGTCCGATCACCGTCGACACCGGGAAGGTCCGTGCCGTCGGCACCGTCCTCAACCACGGCCGCCGCACCGCCCTGGCCCAGGCCGAGCTGTTCGATGCGGCGGACCGCCTGCTCGCACACGCCACGAGCAGCTGCATGATCTTTCCCGTCCCCGCACGCTGAGCGATCCGGCCGGGCGCGGTCAGGGTCCGCCAGGAAGCCGCGGGGGGACGTGTGCCGGCACATCCCGGCACCACCTGGCAGCGCCGGCGCCGTGACCCGGCAGCGCGGGCGCGTACAGTTCTGGCACCGTGCGGTGGCCGCACGTGCGTCGCGGCGCCGTAACGCCGAGCGCGGGCGGCAGGGGAACCGAGAGGCCGGCAGCCGGGTGGTGGAGGCAGCAGTGGAGTGCCCTGACATGTCGCGCGGCGAGCGTCTGACCGCCCACAGCGAGGTCGCGACCTCCCTGGCGCTGCACAGTGACGCCTCCCTGCGCGAACTCGTGGACGCGGCCGTGCCGGTCGGGTCCGGCATCGGGGGGAAGACGGCCCTTCTGGAAGTCGCCGGGACCCCGGTCTTCGTGAAGCGGGTGCCCCTCACCGACGTGGAGCGGCAGCCCGAGCACCTCCGGTCGACGGCGAACCTCTTCGAGCTGCCCGACTTCTGCCACTTCGGCGTCGGCTTGATCGGCCAGCCGGGCTTCGGCGCCTGGAGGGAACTCGCCGCGCACACCATGACGACGAATTGGGTGCTCGCGGCGGAGAACGACGGTTTCCCCCTGATGCACCACTGGCGGGTGCTGCCGGACTCCACGCCCCTTCCGGAGGAACTGGCCGACGTCGAAAGGGCCGTGGCCTACTGGGACGGCGGGCCGCAGATACGCCGCAGGATCGAGGCCCTCCGGCAGTCCTCGGCGAGCATCGCGCTGTTCCTGGAGTACATCCCGCAGAACCTGCACCAGTGGCTGAACACCCGGCTCGAGGCAGGTGACGAGGCGGCCGACCGGGCCTGCGCCATGGTGGAGAGGGAGTTGGCGGCCGGCACGTCGTTCATGAACAGCCGCGGTCTCCTCCACTTCGACGCGCACTTCGAGAACATCCTGACCGACGGCCACCGCCTCTACTTCTCGGACTTCGGACTCGCGTTCTCCTCCCGGTTCGACCTCTCGCCCGACGAGGTCCGGTTCTTCGACCGGCATCAGACCTACGACCGCGCCTTCACCGTCACCTACCTGGTGAACTGGCTGGTCACCGCGCTGTACGGATTCCGGAGGGAGGACCGGGACGGCCGCGCCGCGCTGGTGCGCGCCTACGCGGCCGGCGAGCGCCCCACCGGAATCCCCGCTCAGGCCGCGGCGATCCTCGCCCGGCACGCGCCGATCGCCGCGGCGGTGTCCGACTTCAACCGCGCGTTCCAGCTCCGGAGCCGGCGGACTCCGTACCCGCTGGACGAGGTGCGCCGGCTCGCGGGGTCGTTCGGCTCGGCCCTCCGCTGACCTGGGCCTCGTGGGGCAGCGGGGACGGGGAGCCCGGTCGTGCGGCCCGCTACGCCGGGCCGGTTCCCGGCTGCAACGGGCTGAGACGGGGCACCGACGCCTTGCCGGTGTTGGACACCCTGCCGCCGGTCCACGGCACCCTCAGGGACGAGGTCTCGTCGGGCGGGGTGACCAGTACCGCTGCGGGGATCACCGTGGTCACGCCCGTGACGGCCGGGTCGGCGAAGGACATCGCCGCCCAGGCGCCGGCTCCCGGCGCCAGCGTGACCCGCCGCGCCGGCTGCCCCGTGGCGCGCTCCGGGTCCACGGTCACCTGCTCCCCGGCGGCGTTGACGAAGGCCAGGCCCGGGAAGCCGTAAACGGTGCAGGCGCGGCCGGAACGGTTGGTGAGGACGACCGGGAAGTTCTCCTGGCCCGCGCCTGGGTCGTTGTGCCCGATCGACGCCTTGAGGTCCGAGGTGTGGCACCGCTCGGCGGTCGCCCGCCGCGGGGAGGCGGTGCCGGACGGCGGGTGCGCCGAGGTCGCCGGGCCGGTGCTCCCCTCGGTGGGTGTGCCGGAGACCGGCGGCTGACCGCCCTGCGGGTCTCCGCCCGCGGAATCGCCGCCCGCCGGGGCGCCGCCCGCCGGATCGCCGCCCGCCGGGGCGGCCGTGCCGGGGAGCGTACGCGGGGCGCTCGCGGTGGTGCCGCCACCGCCGACGCCGCAGCCGCTGAGAGCCGCCGCCAGGACGAGACCGCCTGTAAGCAGCGCGACGCCCCGGCCGGTGAGCCCACCGGTACGCCGTCCGCCACGGGTCGGCGGCGTGCTCCCGTCGGGGCTTTCGGCGGGCAGCACGTGGCGGACCCCGGCCTTGTCGCGGCGGACGGCCCGGGACTCAGGCGCCTGGTGTTCGGTCATGTGCACGTTCTCTTTTCTCCTCGGCCGGCCGCGCGGGTCTGGTGCCGGCCCGTATTCCTTATCGCCGGTGAGATGCACGGCGGGCGGCGGAAGTTCTCGGCGACGGCTTGCCGCGGTCACGCGGTGATCCGCAGACCGCCGAGGACGTCATCGGTCAGATCGGGGCCGCCGGCCTGGCGGATCTGCACGTAGACCTGCGGCTGCGAGGCGCCTGCCCGGGTGAGGCTGATCTCGTCGACGGAGCCGCCCCGCGGGCCGCACGCGGTCCAGTGGCGGACCCGCCCCCGCCAGCCCGGAGACGTGGCGGCCCCGTAGGCGCGGCTGCCCCGGTAGCGGCAGCCGCCGTGCCGGACGGCGTCCACCCGGGCCGTCAGATCCCCGTGCTCGCTGAGGCCCACGAACACCCCGTCGACACCGGAACCCAGGTCCTGCCAGCTCCCCGTGTCGGCGGCGACCAGGAGGGCCGGCTCGTGGGCATCGGGAAGCCCTAGAGCCCGAGGGCTCCATCCGCCGCGGACGAGTTCCCGGCCCCAGCCCGCGGGGACCCGCACCCGGATCCGCTCGGTGGCGTCGCTCACCACCGTGGGCGCCACCGTCTGCTCAACCGCCCGCTCAGCCGTCGGTGCCGCGGCCGAAGGCGCACCCGACCGTGAGGCGGCAAGCCCCGTGCCGGCCGCCACGAGCGCCGCGGCGCACAGGGCGGCCACCATGGTGCGCGCGGGCCTTCCGCGCCGCGCTCCCTCCACATGGTCCACCGACCGGGCGGCCAGCGCGTCCAGTTCGTCGGCGAACCGCGACGCGCTCGGCCAGCGTTTGCGCCGGTCCGGCTGCAGGGCGCGCAGCACCGCCCGCTCCACGGCGGCCGGAAGGCCCGGACGCAGGCGGCCGGGCCGGACGACCTTGCCGGGAGGGCCGGGCACCGAACCGGTGACCAGGTGGTAGAGCAGGGCCCCCAGGCCGTACACATCGGCGCGCACGTCGATGCCCCCGTCCGGGCGGCCCTGTTCCGGCGCCATGTAGCCCGCCGACCCGGCGGCCATCGTCAGACCGGAGGCCTGGGCGAGCGCCTTGGCCAGGCCCAGATCGGCCACGAGCACCCGCCCCTGACCCTCCCGCACCCCACTGATCAGCACATTGGACGGCTTGATGTCACGGTGCACGACACCCGCCTCGTGCAGCGCCGCGACGCCGCGGGCGGCCTCCGCGGTCAGCCGCAGCGCCTCGCCCAGGGACGGCCGTCCCAGGGCGAGGAGATCGTCCAAAGTGCCGCCGTCGGCGTACTCCATCACGAAGTACGGGCGCTCGTCCGGAAGTTCCCCTACGTCGAAGACCTGCACGAGACGGCTGGACGCGGCTTTGCGCAGCAGCCGGGCCTCGGAGAGGAACCGTTCGCGCAGATCCATGCGGTACGCCCAGTTCTCGGCCATCACCTTGACGGCGACGGGCGCGTCCAGGGAGTCGTCATGGGCGAGCCACACCATCGCGAACGCCCCGGCACCGACAGGTCGCACCAGCCGGTAGCGGCCGATCTGCTGAGGTGGGGGCATGTGCCTATCATGCACCGACCCGTAGAAGGACCGAGGAGGACCCCCTGTGACGCCCGCCCAGGAGACGGAGGAGCTCGCCGCGCGGGCGGCGGCCGGCGACGCCGGGGCCCTGGAACTGCTCCTCGCCCGGATCCGGCCCGAGGTGCTCCGCCGCTGCGGGCGCTTCCTGCCCCACCGCGAGGACGCGGAAGACGCCGCGCAGGACGCGTTGTTCCAGGTCTCCCGCAGCATCGGCTCCTTCGAGGGGCGCAGCCTCTTCCACACCTGGCTCCACACGGTCGTCGCCAACTGCGCGCGCCAGAAGTACCGCGAGCTCAAACGGCGACGCTCCGAGCAGCCCCTGTCCGCGGCCGAGGCCGACACCCCCGACCCGCGCAGGACCAGTGTGGTCGCGGGGACCCGGCTCGATCTGCTGGAAGCCCTCGAACGGCTGGAGGACACCAGCCCCGAACTGGTCGCGCCGCTGGTGTACCGGGACATCTGCCAGATGGAGTACCGGGAGATCGAGCAACGCCTCGGCATCCCGCTGGGGACGGTGAAGTCGCGGTTGCACAAGGCCCGCAAGCAGGTCAGGCAGTGGCTGGTGGACGCGTCCTGAGGCTCGCGAGGACCGTGCTTCGCCGAAATATCCCGCCCCTGGACGGAACTTGTGCCGGACTTCGCGCAACTCACCCAGCGAGGGGCGGTGCGTGCGCCGCCCGAGATGCCGACAGGAGTTGCGAATTGTCCATGTTCCCGAGCCGTCCGCCGCACCGGCGCAGACGGTCGTCCCTTGCCGCCGGGCTGCTGAGCGCCGCCGTCCTGGCAGCGCTCGGTGTCGCCCCGGCGCCGGCCCTGGCCGCGGGGGGCGAGCACACCACCGCGCCGACCTCGGCCGCACACCCGGCGCAGGGCGGGGTCGAGCCGTTCTGCGGTGCTCCCAAGCCGCACGAGTTCACATGCTTCGGCCTGCGGCGCACCGACGTCCCCGCGCGCAAGGCCACGGCCGCGCAGGACCCGGAGGGCTTCGGGCCCGCCGACCTGCGTGACGCCTACGGCCTGACCGCCGACGGCGGGGCGGGGGCCACGATCGCCGTCGTCGACGCCTTCGACAACCCGAACGCCGAAGCCGACCTCGCCGTCTACCGCGCGCAGTACGGGCTTCCCGCCTGCACCACCGCCAACGGCTGCTTCACCAAGGTCGACCAGCGCGGCGGCACCGACTATCCGGACTTCGACGCCGGATGGGCCGGGGAGATATCCCTCGACCTGGACATGGTCTCCGCCGTCGCCCCCAAGGCCCGCATCGTGCTCGTCGAGGCGGACGCCGCCGACGCCGAGAACCTGGGTGCGGCCGTCGACCAGGCCGTCGCCCTCGGCGCGAAGTACGTCTCCAACTCCTACGGCTCCAACTACGCGTACTTCGGCGAGGACCCCGGCGAGTCCGCGGCCGACGTCCACTACGACCACCCGGGCGTCGCCGTCGTCGCCTCCTCCGGGGACTACCGCTACGGCGTCTCCTACCCGGCCGCCTCCCCCTATGTGACCGCGGTCGGCGGCACCAGCCTCACCCGGGACGCCGCGAGCGACCGCGGCTGGACCGAATCGGTGTGGGACCACGACGGCGGCGGCGCCGGCTCCGGCTGCTCGCTGTACGAGCCCAAGCCCGCCTTCCAGAAGGACGCCGGCTGCTCCGGGCGCACTGTCGCGGACGTCTCCGCGGTGGCCGACCCGGACACCGGGGTCGCCGTCTACGACAGCGTCAGCGGGGGCTGGGTCGTGGCCGGCGGGACCAGCGCCTCCGCGCCCATCATCGCGGGTGTCTACGCCGACGCGGGCGAGCCCGTCGCCGGCTCCTACCCCAACACCTACCCGTACGCCTCCGGCGCCTCCGGGCTGAACGACGTCACCGAGGGCGCCAACGGCAGCTGCGCCCCGGCATACCTGTGCACCGCGGGCCCCGGTTACGACGGCCCCACCGGCCTGGGCACCCCGAACGGCACCGGCGCCTTCGGGATGGGGGCCCACGGCACGGTGAGCGGCACGGTCACCGACCTGCGCAGCGGCGCCCCCGTGCCCGCCGCCGAGGTGACCTCCGGCATCTACCGCGTCATCACCGACGCCCGAGGCCGCTACAGCCTGCCGCTGCCCGCCGGGCGGCACGACCTGCGGGTCGAGGCGTACGGCTACGCGCTCGGCGAGGCCGCGGGCGTCGACGTCGCCGACGGCGCCGCCGTGTCCCGGGACGTCGCCCTGCGCGCCGTGCCCACCCACCGGGTGTCCGGCACCGTCGCCGACGGCTCCGGGCACGGCTGGCCGCTCCACGCGAGGATCACCGTGGACGGGGTTCCGGGCGCTCCCGTCTGGTCCGACGTCTACACCGGCGCCTTCCGCCTCGACCTGCCCGAGAAGTACACCTACACCCTCCGGGTCGTCAGCGACGACTCCCACTACCAGGCCCTGGTGCGGAAGGTGACGGTGGGCGCGGCCGACCAGGAGCTGCGCCTGGAGCTGCCCGCGGACACCTGGGCGGACGGCGACCCCGCGTACCGCCTGAGCGTGCGCACCGTCGACAGCCAGTCCTTCGACTCCACCGCCGGGGCGCCCGAGGGCTGGAGCGTCGTGGACGCACCCGGCACCGCCCGCGGCTGGGCGTTCGACGATCCGGGCGGCCGGGGCAACACCACGGGCGGCTCCGGGGCCTTCGCCGTCGCCGACAACGACCACGCCGGCTGGGACACGGCCCTGGACACCCAGCTCATCAGTCCCGCCTACGACTTCAGCGGCGAAGGCGACCCGGCGCTGGCCTTCGCCACGGACTACGAGGGTTCCTCGGAGCAGAGCGGCGACGTCGACGTCAGCGACGACGGCGGCAGGACCTGGACGACGGTGTGGCACCAGGACCAGCTGTGGAGCAGCGGCCGCGTCGAGGTGCCCTTGAGCGCCTACGCCGGCGAGCGCTCGGTGCGGCTGCGCTTCCACTTCACCGGGCCGGGCATGTTCTGGGCCGTCGACGACGTGACGGTCAGCCGGCGGATCCTCACCCCCGTACGCGGCGGAGTGGTCACCGGAACGGTCACCGACGCCAACACCGGAGCGGGACTGGTCGGCGCCGTGGTGCGCGGCGGCCCGCACGGCACCTCGGCGGCGACCACCGCACTCACCACCGCCTCCACCGACGACCCGCGCGCGGGTGACGGCCTGTACCGCCTCTTCGTCCCCGGCGACGGCGGCCAGACCGTCTCGGCGGCCAAGCCCTCCTACCGCACGGGCTCCCGCACCGTGACCGTCCGGCCGGACAAGGTGGTGGCGGCGTCCTTCGCGCTCGCGGCGGGACGGCTGTCGCTCGACACCACCCGGATCGACGCCACCGCCGCGGCCGGGGGCAAGGCGGTCCGCAAGGTGATCGTGCGCAACACCGGTACGGCGCCGGCCACGCTCCGCATCGGCGAGCGTTCCGGGACCGACCCGGGCGCCACGCCCCCCGCGACCGCCTGGCGCGGCCTGCCGGACCTCCCCGTCGCGGTGATGGACAACGCCGTGGAGACCTACCGCGGCAGGATCTACTCCGCCCTCGGCTCCGACGGCTCCACTCCCACCGCCGACCTCTACGTGTACGACCCGTCGGCGGGCGTCTGGACCCGTGGCGCCCCGGCGCCCGAGCCGCGGCAGGCCACCGCCCACGGGATGATCGACGGCCGCCTCTACGCCGTCGGCGGCTGGGGCCCGCAGGAGACGGTCAGCCGCACCCTCCAGGTCTACGACACGGCACGGAACACCTGGACGAAGGGGCCGGACGTCCCCCAGGGCCGCTACGGCGCGGCGGGCGCCGTCCTCGACGGCCGGCTGTACGTCGTCGGCGGCTGCGACAACACCGAGTGCGCGAGCACCGTGTACGCCTTCGACCCGGCCTCCGGCAGGTGGACCCGGGCCGCGGACTACCCGCAGACGATCGGCTGGGCCTCGTGCGGCGCCATCAGCGGCAGGCTGTACTGCGCGGGCGGCACGCAAGACTACGTGGAGACGGCGCAGGCGTACGCCTACGACCCGGCCTCCGACAGCTGGCAGCCTGCCGCCGACATGCCCGTCGGGCTGGCCACAGCGGCCTATGCCGCTGCCAACGGCCGGCTCCTGGTGTCCGGCGGCTTCAAGCGGGTCGGCGTCAACAGGGTCCTGACCTCGGAGGGCTACGCCTACGACCCGGGCAGCGACACCTGGACCGAGCTGCCCCACGCCCCGACCGCCGTCTACCGCGGCGGCGGCGCCCCGGGCATGTACCGGGTGGGCGGCAGCGAGCAGAGCCGCTTCCCCGTGCCGGTGGCCACCGCGCAGGAGCTGCCGGGCTGGGACGGGACCGAGACGGACGTGGGCTGGCTCTCGGAGAGCCGGGACGCTCTGACGCTGCGGCCCGGGCAGCGGGCGACGTTCACCGTCACCGCGGACGCCCGCGGGACGCACGCACCGCAGGACC
The DNA here is from genome assembly GCF_057707665.1 of Actinacidiphila sp. bgisy167. Taxonomy (NCBI): domain Bacteria; kingdom Bacillati; phylum Actinomycetota; class Actinomycetes; order Kitasatosporales; family Streptomycetaceae; genus Actinacidiphila; species Actinacidiphila sp. bgisy167. Next base: position 76,676 of record NZ_JBYIQP010000027.1, read on the forward strand.
GGACGGCGTCCCTGGTGATGCGCGGCGACACGCCGTACTGGCTCCCGCCGATCCCGGTGTCCCTGCACGTCACGAAGGGGCGGGGACCGCGCCGGTAGCCGGCCGTCCCACCACCGCGCCCCCAGGGGGGAAGCGGGTCACTCGGGG
>NZ_JBYIQP010000028.1:0-76215 GCF_057707665.1 Actinacidiphila sp. bgisy167
GGGGGTTTTTCCCCGTTTCGGGGGGAAACACGGCTCCCCGGTCCCCAGCCTGGTAGTCCTGGGCATAGGAACAGCGTTCCGTGGTCGACGCGGCCGCCTTGGCGCACTCTTGGCCCTGTCCATCACACCTCGCACGGCCCCCGCCGCGGCGATCCCCGCCCCGTTCGGAAGATGCGCATGAGCGACAAGACGAGCCCCTACCACGACCCCTTCGGCCACGGCGCCCTCCAGCCCGGCCCCGCCCACCGCGCCGAGGAGTGCGGCGTCGACGGCGTGGCACGCCTGGTGCGCGATCTCGCGCACGAGATGGCCACCACACCGGAGGCCGTCCTGGCCGGCATGTCGGACGACGTGCTGAAAGCCCTCTTCCTCCTGCACGTGCGGCACGAGGACGGCCGCGGCCGTCTGCCGGGCCAGACACGCCGGTCCGGGCGGGCCCCGGGGCATGGGTGACCATCTCCCCGTCCCGCCCGGAATGTACATTTGCATAGTGGACGACCGATTGGCCCTGCTCGCCGAGGTCGAGCAGGGCATCGCCGAGGGCGAGGTTCTCCGGCTCGCGCTGCAGCACGCCGTCGCCGCGCTGGACGGACTGGGCGGCACGGTCCACCTGCGCGGGCCGATGTCCGCGCTGCGCCTGGTGTCCACCGTCGGACTGCCACCGGGGTACGCGCGCCCGTGGGAGATCATCGACTACGAGAGCCCCGCTGTTCCCGCTCGCGCCGCGCGCAGCCGCGGCCGGGTGTGGGCGGCCTACGGGTCGGCCGGGACCGTCGGGCCCGGTGCGGGCACGCCGTGGCCCGGCACGGGTCTGGCGGCCATGGCCCTGACGGACGGCGTGAGCCCGGTCGGGTCGCTGACCGTCGTCACCGGCCGGGCCGGGAAGCCCACCGAGGAGCAGTGGCTGTTCCTCGAGGCGGTGACCGCCTGGGCGCAGGAACGGGTCGCCCAGGCACCTCCGCCGAGAAGACCGGCGCACGAGGAGCCCAGCGGAAGCCGGCTGCGGCAGGCGCTGAAGGCCGTCGAGGTGGGCACGTGGGACTGGAACATCCGCACCGGCGAGCTCGCCTGGGACGACGCGGCCATGGCCGTCTACGGCACCGACCCCGCGGATTTCACGCCCCGGCTCGAGACCTGGCTGAAGGTCGTCCACCCCGACGACCTGCGGTGGACCCTGTCGGCCGCCGAGAAGGCGATCCGAACCCGCGGCACGTTCGAGGCCGAGTACCGGGTACGCCGCCCGGACGGCAGCTACGGGTGGACCGAGACCCGCGCCACGGTGGTCGTGGACGAGCAGGGCGAGCCCTACCGGATGATCGGCACGGCGTGGGAGAGCAACGAGTCCCGGTCCGCGCGCGACGCGCTGAGCCGCGCCCTGCGGTACATGAGCGACGGTTTCCTCTCCGCGGACGTGGAATGGCGCATCACCTTCGTCAACCTGAAAGCCGAACAGCTGCTCGGCTCCTCAGAGGAGGAGCTGTACGGCCGGGTGCTCTGGACGCTCCCGTCGCTGCGGAAGATCCCCGGCCTGGAGTCCCGCTGCCGGAAGGCCGCGGCCGAGCCGGCTCCCACGAGTTTCGACGTCGCGATACCGGACACGGGCTCCCGCTACCAGATACGGCTGGTCCCGCTGTCGGACGGAGTGACGCTCTATTTCACCGACGTCACCGAGCGGCGCCGGCACGAGGCCGAGCGTGCCGCCGCCGAGCGCGCCGCGGGCGAACGGGCGGCGCGGATCGCCGAGCTGACCGCGGCCCTCGCCAAGGCCTCGACCTCGCGCGACGTGGTGGACGCCGTCGCCCAGGGCGTCCTTCCCCCGTTCGGCGCCACAGGCCTGCTGGTGCAGGCCCTCGAGGGCGGCAGGACGCACAACGTGGGCTCCGTCGGCTATCCGCAGGTCATCCTGGACGACCTCCAGGGCGGCCACCCGATTGCCGGGGACCCGCTGTGGGACGCCATCTCGCACGGGCCGGTCTTCATTTCCTCGGCCGAGGAGTACGCGACGCGCTACCCGACCGTGGCCGGCCGCCTGCAGCAGTCGGGGAAGGAGTCCTGGGCCTTCCTCCCGCTGACCGCCTCCGGGCTCACCTTCGGCGTGTGCGTGCTCGCCTTCGACGAGGCACGGCGCCTCACGGACGAGGAGCGCACCCTGCTGAGCGCCATCAGCGCGCTGGTGGCGCACGCGCTGGAGCGCGCCCGGCTCTACGACGCCGAGCACAGCCGCTCCCGGGAACTGCAGAGCGCCATGCTCCCCCAGGAGCTGCCCCGGCTGCCGTCGGCCACGCTCGCCGCCCGCTACCTGCCGACGGAGGAGGGCGCGGACGTCGGGGGCGACTGGTACGACGTGATCCCGCTGTCCGCCGGCCGGGTGGCCTTCGTCATCGGCGACGTGATGGGGCACGGCCTGTCCGAGGCGGTCACCATGGGACGGCTGCGCACGGCCGTCCACACCCTGGCCGGCCTGGAACTGCCTCCCGACGAGATCATGGGGCACCTCAACGACATCGTCGGCGGGCTCGGCCCGGACTTCTACGCCACGTGCCTGTACGTCCTCTACGACTCGACCACCGGAATGTGCTCGGTCACCCGCGCCGGGCACCCGCCGCCCGCGGTCGTCCGTCCCGACGGATCGGTGTCCTTCCCGAGGGCCGTGCCGAACCCGCCGCTGGGGGCGGCGGAGCAGCCGTTCGAGAGCGTCGAGCTGCACGTCCCCGAGGAGAGCCTGTTCGTGCTGTTCACGGACGGGCTGGTCGAGTCCTCCGAGCGGGAGATCGACAAGGGGCTCGACGACCTGGCGCGACTGCTGATCGGCGAGGAAACCGCCGACCTGGGCACGCTCTGCGACTCCCTCATCCGCGGGCTGCTCCCCGCCGGGGGGACGACCAGCGACGACATCGCCCTGCTCGTCGCCCGCGTCCACGCGCTCGCTCCCGAGCGGATCGCCAGCTGGCGGCTTCCCGAGGACCCGCGGGCGGCGGGAACGGCCCGCCGGCACGTACGGGAGCAGCTGTCCGCGTGGCACCTGGAGGAGCTGACACCGACCACGGAACTGCTCGCCAGTGAGCTGGTGGGCAATGTCGTGCGCCACGGGAAGGGCCCCATGACGCTGCGGCTGCTGCGGGACATGGACCTGGTCTGCGAGGTCTACGACGACAGCCTGACAATGCCACGCATCCGCCACGCGTCCGAGACCGACGAGGGCGGACGGGGACTGCAGCTCGTCGCCTCCCTGTCCCAGCGGTGGGGCACCCGCTACACCCCGAACGGCAAGTGCATCTGGACGGCGCAGCAGCTGCCGGACCGCGGCGCGGGAGCCCCGCTCGCCGAGCCGTTCGACGTCGAGGCGGTCCCGCCTCTCGGCTGACCGGCCGGCGGGCCCGGGTCGCGGCATCGGCGTCACCAAGGACACCCCCATGAGCGCCGCGGCCACCACGCCCCGGACCGGCGCCGCCACGGGCCCCGACGCCACTGCCGCCACCACCGCGGCAGGACTCCCCGACCTCGCCCCCGCGAGCGTGAGACCCGCCGCCGGCCGCACCTGCCGCCGGACCGCCCGGCACCTGGGACTGTCCAAGCACACCGTCGACGCCGGCCTGCGCCGCATCCGCGCCAAGCTCGGCATCTCCGGCACCGCCGAACTCACCCGCACGGCCGTCGCGCTCGGACCGTGACCCCCCGCGCTTCGTACGCGATCCGGATCAGGACCGGCCGAAGCCGTTGAGGAACGTGTCCACCACGAGATCCGCCGCCCGCGGGGGCGCCACCTCGGGGAAGCGGTGGGCGACGGCGTCCACCAACTGGTCGAGAACCGCCCTCGCCCACTCCTCGGGGACGCCCGGGCGCAGATGACCCTCCTCCGCGGCGCGCCGCAGGAAGGCGTCCAGTCGCGCACTCTGCTCCGCTCGCCGGCGGTCGGCGTCGGGGTCCTGCCGCATCATGCGGCGCGTGTCGACGGGCCACTCACGGCTGACGGGGACGATCCCCTCCACATAGCGGTGCAGGGCGACGGGCACGGGCGCCTCGGTGAGCCGAGCCTCGTCCAGGACCCGCTCGGCGGAGTCGAGTTTCGCGTGGAAGACGGCGCTGAGCAGGGCCTCGCGCGTGGCGAAGCGGCGGTGGACGGTCGTGCGATCCACCCCCGCCGCGCCGGCGATGGCCGACATCGAGGTGCTCGGGTCCTCGGCCAGCAGCCGGGCCCCGGTGCGCAGGACCACGGCGAGGTTGCGTGCGGCATCGGCTCTCATAATGGCGGCATCGTAGCACCACTGGGCAGTTAGACATATATCACCCCAGCAGAAGGTGCACTAGGGACTGGCAATGCCGCGGCAATGTTGCACTTATCGAACAAGTTTCCACTGTGGTCTCGCCTCCCTCCCCGGGGTCATGGGGGTTTCCCGTCGCCTGGCAGGAGGAACCCCATGGCGCATACCGGGTGATCACCAGGGGATCGCAGGGCCAGGGGCGTGCCGTCGCTCAACGGACCCCACGGCCCGGCATCGAGGAGGGCGCCCGCCTGGTCAGCGGGCCGGATGGACTGGAGAAGGGCAACTACGTCACCCCGACCGTGTTCGCGGACGTCGACAACGGCATGCGCATCGCCCAGGAGGAGATCTTCGGTCCGGTGCTGGTCGTGATCGCCTACGACGACGAGGACGACGCCGTGCGGATCGCCAACGACTCCGAGTACGGCCTGTGGAGGCGTGTGGAGCGCGGACCCCGAGCGCGCGATGGCGGTCGCCCGCCGGCCCGCGAGTACGGCAGTCGGCCTGACCGGCTACGTCGAGCACAAGACGGTCACCCGCAGGCGGTGACGTCGCACCGCCCCGGGCCCGGCGACGACCCGCGCCGGGCCTCGGGCCACCGGTCGGCCGTCGTAGGGGGCGAAAACACCGGGGTGGGACGCGGTCAAGGCGTCACGGGGGCGAGGCGTCACAGGGACGCGTACGCCGGGGCGCGACGCGGCAGTCGGTGATGTCGCGGTGGCGAGCCGTCGCGTGCGGGGCTCTCGGGTCAGGAGCCGTCGGGGTGGAGGTTCTTGACCTTGATCCAGTCGCGGCTGCGCCGCCCCGGCAGATACGTACTGGTCAACCGCTTGGCCACCACACCGTCGTACCCCTCCTGCCGGATGTAGTGCAACGCCTCGCTCGCCATCGCCGGCCAGTACGGCGGCACCACCACATGCGGCCCCGCCACCCCCAGATCATCCAGCAACGCCCGCCGCGCCGTGAACGGCGAATGCAGCACCGGCTCCCCCAAGTGCAGGATGTCGTACACCGCCAACTGCACCGGCATCGCCTCGGACGCCTCCGCCACCGCCACCGGATGCCGCAGACTCATCCGCCGCTGCAACCGCTCCACCGACACCCCGCCATGCTTCCCCAACGCCACGATCTCCCCGTCCAGCACCCCCACCAGCCCCGGCGGCAACACCCCCGGCAACCCCCGCAACTCCGGATACCCCGCCGTCACGTCCTGCCCCACCGCCGACACCAACCGCACCTGCCCGTCACCCGGCAGATACACCAGCACCCGAGCCCCGTTGAACAACGGCTCGAACCCGTACTCCGCCTCCACCTCCGGCCCCGGCAACGGCCCCGCCACCGCCAGCATCGGCGACCACGCGGGCAGAACGGCAGGAGCAGCGGAATCCGCAGGAACACCCGTACTCACATATCCCAGCATCACCCCACACCCCCCGAACAGGCCAATCCACCACCCAAGCGACAAACACCATCAGGATCGGGCAGACGCGGCGGTGAAATCGGCGGCCATACACCGCGGCTTTCGGGGTAGGCGCGGCAGCAACGGCCGGACGCACCGGTCGGCACGCACGCACCGCGGAGGTTCAGCGATGTCCTTCCAGCCTCAACCGGCTCGGCCCACGGCGTCCATGACGTTCGAGCACATGGTGGAGCGGGTGCGGTACGACGGCGTCCATCCCACCCGGGAACGGGCCGAGGAAGCCGTACGGGCGGTGCTCGGCGCCCTGGGCCGAAGGCTCATCGGCGACGAACGCGTCGCGCTGGCCGCCTGCCTGCCCGTCGAGGCGGCACTCGTGTTCACCGCCGAGATCCCCGAGCTCCGTCCCATCACCTGCGGCGCCTTCGTCGAGGACCTTGCCGCCCGAACCGGCGGCACGACCACCACGGCGCGGTGGGACTGCTGCACCGTGCTCGCCGTGGTCGCCGGGCTGGCCGGTCCGGAACTGATCACCCGGATCCTGCACCAGTTGCCGTGCGACTACGCTCCGCTCTTCGGCCGCGACGGACTCGTGGGCGCCGCCTGAACCGGCCGCGCCGGGGCGGCCACTCGTGCCGCATCCACGGGTTGGACTCGGCGTGCACGTCCTGGTCCCGCTCGCGGCCGATCTCGACCGGGTCGCGGCCTCCGGAGACGACATACGCACCAGTGTGGGGAAACGCCGTACCCGGAACCGGGTGCGGGCGCCGATGCCCGCGCGCGGATGGCGCCATGAAGGCGAGGACTGCGTGTCGCTCGGCGAGCGGTTCGCGCTCCAGGCCACGGACTACGCCTACGACGCCCACACCGACCGGCCGGCCATGCCGGAACGGTCAGGCCGCGCAGTCCCCACAGGCGCGACCCGGCGGAACCGGGTCATAGGAGCCGCATCACCCTGCGGCGCCGGCCGGGCCCGGGGGGCGGGTGCGCTGTCCCGAGGGCTCAGGACCCCCGTACGGAGGTGTGGGCGGCCGGATCCTGCTCCGGCGTCCGCCCGGCCCCGCCCGACGCCACGATCCGCGAGGCTGCCCGCGCGGTCCCGCGGCGGCGGCCGAGCAGGCGCATGCCGAGCAGGACGGCCCCGCCCGCCACCACCAGCACGGGGATCGCGACGACACCGGCACGGTGGAGCAGTTCGGAGGCCGCCGCACCGGCGAAGTAGCCGAGCAGCACATTGCCGACGCCCCAGACGAGCGACGCGGCACTGCTGTAGAGGAAGAAGCGGCGGTACGGCATCCCGGACGCCCCCGCGACGAACGGCAGGAACGTACGGACGAAACCAACGAAACGCCCGGTGAACACCGCCACCCCGCCGTGGCGCACCAGGAAGTGCTGCGCGCGTCCGATCCCGCTGTCGGGCCGTATCCGGTGCAGCCAGGTGCCCGGGTGGCGCTCGCAGGTCCGGCCCAGCGCGTAGCCGAGGCTGTCGCCGACCATGCCGCCGGTGACGACGGCGGCGGCGAGGAGCAGCGGCTGCAGGTCGCCGCGGCCGGCGATGGCCGAGGCCAGGAGGATCACGGTCTCACCGGGGAGCAGCAGGCCGACGAACGCACTGGTCTCCCCCGCCGTCACGGCGAACACGACGATGTACGTCCACCAGCCGGCCGCCTCGATCAGTCCGTCCAGTCCGTCCAGGTGCATGGCCGTCAGCCCGCCTGCCGCAGCGGCGCCGCGTCGGCCGCGCGCCGCGCCGTCCCCCGCCGGGAGGGCACGAGGCGTGCGGTGAACCAGGCGAGCACCGGCAGACCCGCGGCCAGGAGGGTGCCGGCCACCGGGTCGTCCGCGGTCGCCACCGCCACACCCACCGAGGAGAGCGCGACCGCCGCGACGGCGATCCGCGCCCACACGGCCGGGACGGTGGCGATCGCCGCCAGCGCGATCAGCAGGTACCAGCCCGCACCCGCGCCGGGCAGCCCGAAGTAGTCCGCCAGGTAGTCACGGGCGGGGGACGTTCCGCGCAACGGCACTCGTCCCATCGACGCGCACAGGGCGAGCCCGGCCGCACTGGACAGCAGCAGGGCCACCGCGACGCGGACGTAGACCGCGGGGTGCCGGTGAGCCAGCCAGAGCAGGGTCACCGCCATCAGCGGCCATGGCACCACGGCATGGACCCGATCGAGCGTATGCGCCGCGTCCTGCCCCAGCGCCGTCCAGCCATCTCCCGGGGATGGGGGTGGGTTCACGGCGGCCTCCTGATCAGCCGGGTCCGCGTCGCCCCTGCGGCGCGTCGCCATCGTCTTCCGGAGAGCAAAACGGACCTGAATCTCCGCTTATTTCCCCGGTGACGCACCTCACAGCGGCACCTCACAGTCCCGCCGCAGGGGCTGTCCGGTCAGTCGGCGGCGGGGCCCGCGCGGCCGGGCGCTCGCAGTCCCTTGGCCTCGGCGTTCCCCAGCAGGGCGCGCTGCGTCTGCAGTGGCGTCGGCGGGGCCGGCAGGGCACCTGTGTGCACCGGCCTGCAGGCCTCCAGCAGGAACGCCACCAGGCGCCGCCACGCGTGCGGGGCGGCGCCCCGGGTCACCTCGATCACGCCCGCATTGGCCATGAGGAACAGCAGGACGTCCTCCGGGACGACGTCTACGCGCAGCGCTCCCGCTTCCTGCCCCCGGCGCACGAGCCGGGCCAGGGCGCGGTTCTGGCGGTCGCAGAAGGCAGCGCCCATCGTCGACGTCGGGAGCCTGAGGACGAGCAGGTCGCTGAGGCCGCGGTCGGCCGCCATGGCCGCGCACAGCCGCTCGACGAAAGTGCTGAAGCCGGTCCACGGGTCCTCGCAGAGCAGCGCCTCCTCGGCGATGGCCTCCACCTGCGCCAGCTCCTCCGCGAAGGCGGCCTCGACCAGCTCCTCGCGCGAGGCGAAGCGCCGGTAGAGCGTTCCCGCGCCGACGCCGGCGCGCTCGGCGACCTCGTCCAACGGCGCGTCCAGGCCCCGCTCCTCGAAGATGGCGCGCGCGGCCGCCACGATCCGCTGCCGGTTGCGCAGGGCATCCGCACGCAGTCCCCGTTCGGCGGATCGGCGGCTCTCGGTCGCTGCCATGAGGCCACCCTACCGAGCGGAGAGTCTTCTCCGGATGCGCCGCGGTCCGCGGAGCACCATGCGCGCTCCGCCGACTCCGACCGCCGGAGGCCGTCCGCCGGGCTGTCAGCGGGCGGCGAAGACCATGCGTCCCAGTGCGCGCGCTCCCGCGGAGGCGTTGAACGCCGCGCTCAACCCGACGGACGCGAACAGCGGAAGGTCGGAACGGCTGTCACCGACGGCTCCGCACGAGCCGGGGCCCAAGCCCGGCCGGCGGGCTTGGGAATCCGACGAGTACACCGCGCGGGGGATGCACGGCCTTCCGGCGACTCCGGGCACCAGGCGAGCGCGGCGGCGGGGACGGCGAAACGAGGACGATGCCGCCGAGCCGCCGAGCGGGACGGCACGCTCCAGGGGACCGGAAGCGCACGCGCCCTGGCAGCACGCTCCCGACGGCCGCGGGACGGCCGTCCGCGGGTGGACCGCCCCCCGCGCAATGATCGGGCGGCCGCAGGGGCCGCGGCGGGCCTGGCCGGCGGCCGGCCGTCCCCGCGTGCGGTCATCCGCATGCGCACACCGCGGGACACCGCCCGAGGCCGCCGAAGCTCGGCGGCCGACCTGCGACGACGAGGCCGGGCACACGGAGCGACGGCAGGACCTCGAGGCGGACGCCCCCGGAGTACGGACGGTCGGCGGGGGGTGTTCAGCCGGGTGGGGGGTTCCCCCGGCACGGGCCAGGGAGGAATCGTGTCTCTTGAGGAGAAGTCGACGCGGTCGCCGGCACCGCGCCACACGCAGTGGACAAGTGAATGAACGGCTGGAGAGCCCCCGGGTACACCGAGGCCGGGAACAGGGCTCGGGCAGCGGCGGGTGCTGGTGCACGCGTTGCATGACGCCACGTCAACTCCCGTCGCGGCAGTACCTTCAGCGACCGACCGGGAGTTCCCACGGGAGTTCCGTGCCGAGGCACAGCTGCTGGGAGGTCTCACAACACCGTATGTCGTCAGTCCGTACGAGTACGTGGAGGGTTCGCGGGGCGACGCCATCGTCATGGAGCTGGTGGACGGCGTAGCCCTGCGGGCAGTGCTCCGCCAGGAAGGAGCCACTGACCCGAGGCGGCACTCGCGGTGCCGCAGGGGCCGTCGCTCGGTCTCGCCGCCGCTCACCGCACCGGTGGTGCACCGCGACTACGAACCGGAGAACGTCCTGGTCGCGCTTGCAGAACGTCGAAGCCGGTCACTTCGGCGTCGCCGTGCGGAGCGGAACCGTCGAAGCGGTGGCTGGGACCGCCGCACACGGCCCCCGAGCAGTAATACGGGCGCCCCACCGGCCGCGGACGCGTACGCGGCGTCGGCGACGTTCCGCACACCTGCGCGGGATGGCGAAGACCCTGGTGCGCGGCGCCTGGGCGGACGCCGAGGCCCTCGTCGCGGGACTGGAGGTGATCGCGGGAGTGGTCTGCGGAAGCGACGGGAGGAGCGGGTCGGCGCGAGCTCAGCGCCGGCGGCGCTGGTGCCGCTGCTCCCTCCCCGGTTTCTCCATCGACCTCATGTGCGCGGGCGCGATGACCGCGGTCACCAGCGTCGCCGCGCCTCGGCAGGACGGGCGGCCTGGTACGGCCGGCCTCGCCGCGACGGCGGTCCGGGGCGGCGCGGGGCGCCTTTCCAGACAGGGCGCCCACCCGGACTGCTGACCCTCGCCGCAGTGGCTTCGGGGGAGCTCCCACGGCGGACTACCCCAACTGGACAGGGGAAACGACGACAGCGATCCCGCACGGCAGCGCTGCCGCGCCGGGGCCGACGGCTCCGCTGGGAAGTGGTCCCTCGCCTCCGTGAGTCCGTCGCCCCCGCAGCCGCAGAGCGCGTCCCGGTCCTCCGCCGGGGCCACCGCGGGCATCACGCCGGGCACGCCCGGTGCGACCACATCGCCGACGCCGACCATGACCGCCGGCGACGGTCGCCGCCCCCGCGACGCCGGCGCCGCCCCCTCGTCGGCCGAGTCGCCCCCGCGTCGGCGACACCCCGGTGCGCGTGAGCGAGGTCTCCGTGACCTCCTTCGCCCAGACGGGTGCATTCGGCCGCGGCGGCCACTATCGCGCTGCGTACCGGTGACACACGGCGTGACCGTCACGGCGACCTGGTACTCGAGCGACGCCGAGGGCGCGAGCGTGGCACCACGGACGGCAGGCAGACCTTCACGCACAGCGGATCGACCTCGCAGCCCTTCATGGTCGAGCACATCTTCCCGCGGGGCGGCGGCTGTTGGCACGGGGCGCTCGCGACCGCCGACCCGGCGGCGGCCGGAGACCGTCGTTCCGGCATCCTCACCCGTCAGCGCGTGGTCGCATGAACGGCTCACCCGACCTCCCCCTGAGCGACGGAGGGCACCTTCCGCCTCTGCCCCGCCAACGCGCCTCGCATCGCCCCGCGGACACGCCGCCTGACGAAGCCGCTCCGCGGGACTCCGAACCGGCGCGGGCCGCGCAGGACCCCGGGTACAACGCCACCGTCCTCGCCGAGCACTGGGCCCTGCCGTCCGCACCGCAGGAGGCGGAGCCGGAGCCCGCGGTCGGGCCTACACCCTCCCGGACCGGGCGCTATGCGCCGATGGCGCCGCTGCCGGCGTCGGTACTCGGCCTCCTCGTATGGCAGCGCCTACTCGGGGGTGCGGGACGTGACGGTGACGGCGTCCCCGACGGCGCCCCCTTGCGACACCACAGTCGACCTGGTCGCGGTGGTCACGCCCAACGACCGCCCGGGCACGATCAGTTACCGTTGACCACGCAACGACGGCGCGTCCTGCGCCATGCTGCTCGAGGAGGTCCCCCGCGGCCGCCGAGAGGCCCGGCCGCACCCGCTGTGGACCCTCCGCGGGCAGGGCACACGCCGGGCGCGGGCGGAACCGCGCATCGCCGCCCCGGGTCACCGCACCGTCACGACGACTTCACCTACCGCTGCCCCTGACCGCCGGGTCCGCCAAGGCCTGCGCGGTCTGCGGACGGGCCTCCCCGGTCATATGACGGTGCTTCAGCGAATATACGTTTTCTTTTAACTCACTTGACCGGGCCGAACACGCTCGGTAGCGCCTATCGCATCCCGGCGCCTTTCTCGCAACCCTGCGAATCGATGGTTTTTTCGGCTTTCCGGAACGGTACCCGTCGATTCGCCCGGCCTTCTCGAGCATTTGCGCAGTCCACGGCCACGAAGTGCCACTTCGATCATCTTCGAGTGGCACTCCGAACGAGGACGGCGGAGACTACGAGGAGCGACATATGGTTGTATGGCGAGAAGAAGAGCTCACGACCGCATGGCTTCCGGATTACTCGCTCCGGCCCAGCCGGAGCGCGAGGGACACCGGGTACCGGCCTTACCAGCCGCCCGTGGTCGACTTTTCCTCAAGGAGCTCACATCGTGGAAAAATCTTCAGAGGTCCTGGCGTCCGACCCCGCTTCGGATCCCGATGAATCTTCAACCACAGGGCGTCCTCACACCGCCCCGGCCGACGGCACGGAAAAGATCCTCGCCGACATCCTGGCCTGCATCATGCACAAGGACCGGGTGTCGGTCGACAGCCACTTCTTCACGGAAATGGGTGCCGACTCCCTGGTGATGGCGCATTTCTGCGCCCGAGTGAGGAAGCACCAGGATCTGCCGTCGGTGTCGATGAAGGACATCTACCGGTATCCGACGATCAGAAGCCTCGCAACGGCCCTGGCGGAATCCCCGCCGGCCGCCGGCCAGGCCGCCGTGGCCGCGTCGGCGGTCGCAGGCGTGGCGGTCCCGGAGGCCATCGAGGCAGCGGCGGCCCGGGGCACTCCGCGCTATCTCGTCTGCGGCGTGCTGCAGGCCCTGTTCTTCCTGGGCTACTCCTATCTTGCGGCGCTCGTGCTGACGAGCGGCGCGGAGTGGATCGCCGCCGGCAGCGGCGCGTACGACAGCTACCTGCGCTCCGTGGCGTTCGGCAGTGCGGCCTTCGCGGGCGTCTGCCTCCTGCCCGTCGTGGGCAAGTGGCTCCTGGTCGGACGGTGGAAGCCCCAGGAGATCCGCATCTGGAGCCTGGCGTACTTCCGGTTCTGGTGCGTGCGGACCCTCATCCGGTCGAACCCCATGGTCCTGTTCGTCGGTTCCCCGCTGTACGTGCTGTACCTGCGGGCGCTCGGCGCGCGAATAGGCCGCGGCGTGGCCGTCTTCTCCAAGCACGTCCCGGTCTGCACCGACCTGCTGACCATCGGCGACGGCACCGTGATCCGCAAGGACTCGTACTTCTCCTGCTACCGGGGCCATTCGTCCGCGATCCAGACCGGCCCGGTCACCATCGGCAAGGACGTGCTGATCGGCGAGGTCACCGTGCTCGACATCGGCACCTGCATGGGCGACGGCGCCCAGCTCGGCCACTCCTCCTCGCTCCACACCGGCCAGTCGGTCCCGGCCGGCGAGCGGTGGCACGGCTCCCCGGCCCAGCCGGGCGCCGCGGACTACCGCGTGGTGGCGCCGGTGGAGTGCGGCAGGAGCCGCCGGGTCACCTACTGCCTGACCCAGTTGCTGCTCCTGCTGGGCCTCTGGATACCGCTCGCGGTCGGCGGTGTGGCGATCCTGCTCGCGGTGGTCCCGCGGCTGTCCTCCCTGCTGGAGCCGGGCCCCGTGGCCATGACGAGCTGGAACTTCTACGTCGACGCCGCAGCCGCCTCCTTCGTCCTCTTCTGCGGGGCTGTGCTGCTGAGCCTGCTGACCGCGGTCACCGTGCCGCGGCTGCTGCACCCGCTCGTGAAGCCCGACATGGTCCACCCGCTCTACGGTTTCCGCTACGGGGTCCACCGCACCGTCGGCTTCCTCACCAACCGGAAGTTCTTCCGCGTCCTGTTCGGCGACAGTTCCGCCGTCGTGCACTACCTGCGCGCCATCGGGTACGACCTGTCGCCGGTGGAGCAGACCGGCTCGAACTTCGGCACCGAGGTGAAGCACGAGAACCCGTTCCTGAGCAAGGTCGGCACCGGCACCATGGTCGCCGACGGGCTGTCCCTCATGAATGCCGACTACTCGAGCACCTCCTTCCGCGTCACCCGGACGGCGATCGGCCCGCACAACTTCCTGGGCAACCACGTCGCCTACCCGCCGCAGGGCAGGACCGGCGAAAACTGCCTGCTCGCCACGAAGGTCATGGTCCCCGTCGAGGGTCCGATCCGGGAGAACGTCGGACTGCTGGGCTCGCCCAGCTTCGAGATTCCCCGCACAGTGGACCGCGACAGCAGGTTCGACCACCTGAAGCAGGACGGCGAGGCGTTCCGCCGGCTGCTGTCGGCCAAGAACAGGCACAACACCGGCACCGCGCTGCTGCACCTGCTGCTCCAGTGGCTGCTGCTGTTCCTGGTGCTGCTCACGGCGTCCTGCGCGGCCGACTTCTACCCCGCCTACGGTGCCGCCGCGGTGGCCCTCGCCAACGTCGTGGTCCTGGTGGTCACTGTCGCCTACATCGTGCTCGGCGAGCGCGTCGTGACCAGGTTCCAGGGTCTGCGGCCGCTGTACTGCTCGATCTACGACCCGGACTTCTGGCGGCACGAGCGCTACTGGAAGGTGACGGCCGCGACGGAGTACCTGAACCTCTTCAACGGCACCCCGTACAAGAACGTCGTCTGGCGTCTGCTCGGCGTGCGGATCGGGCGCCGGGTCTTCGACGACGGCCTGTTCCTCCCGGAGCGCTCGCTGGCCGCCATCGGCGACGACTGCACGCTCAACGCGGGCACCGTCATCCAGAGCCACTCCCAGGAGGACGGCGCCTTCAAGTCCGACCACAGCACGTTGGGTGCCGGCTGCACCCTCGGCGTCGGCGCCCTCGTCCACTACGGCGTGACCGTCGGCGACGGCGCCGTGATCGCCCCGGACTCCTTTGTGATGAAGGGCGAGGAACTGCCCGCGAACGCCCGGTGGGGCGGCAATCCCGCACGGGAGATGCCGGAGAACCCCAAGCACCCGAACAGCGGCGGCGATCGCGCCACCGCACTGATCAGCGGTGTGTAGACCCATGGAAACCGCGAGTGGAGGCAGGTCGATGGACATGGCAGCGCAGGCCGGACGGGACTTCTGGCGCGGAGTGCTCCTCGGGGGCGGTTTCACCGCGATCCCTCGCTGGACCTCCGCGGCGGTCACCGGCGCCGCCGAGCACGTGGTGGCGGTCCCCGACGGCCTCACGGCGTCCGTGCGCCGGGTGGCGGACGAGGTCGCCGTCCCGCTGGGCTCGGTCCTGCTGGCCGCGCACGCCAAGGTGCTGGCCGTGCTCTGCGGCGAGACCGACGTCGTGACCGGTTACGTCGCGGCGGGCGGAGCCGTGCTGCCGTGCCGGCTGTCGGCGGGCCCCGGCTCGTGGCGCTCCCTGCTGCAGGGCGCGCGCGATGCGGAGAAGCAGGTACTGGCCTTCCAGGACTTCCCGGTCGACGCGCTCCGCAAGGAGCTCGACCTGGCCGAGCCGCTCTTCGAGACGGTCTTCGACCTGTCCGGCGGCGGCGTCGAACTCGCCCCCGGCACCGTGCTGTGGGTCGGCGTCTCGGACCGCGACGGCCGCCTCTCGCTGCGGCTGCGCTACGCCACCGACGTCATGGACGAGGACGCCGCGGCCCGTGTCGCCGGCTACCACCTGGCCGCACTCGCCCGGATCGCCGCCGACCTGGACGCCGAGCACACCCGCGGGAGCCTGCTGTCCGCGGAGGAGAACAGGCTGCAACTGCACAAGATGGCCGGACCGCGCCGCAAGCTGCCGGACCGGCGGATGCACGAGCTCTTCGAGGAGCGGGCCAGGGCCCACCCGGAGGCGGTCGCGGCCGTCCACGGGGACCGCCGGTGGACGTACGGCGAGCTCAACGCCCGCGCCAACCGCCTGGCCCACGCACTCCTGGCGCGCGGTCTGCGGCGCGAGGACGTGGTCGCGGTGGTGACCGAGCGGAACCTGGACTGGCTGGCAGCCGTGCTGGCGGTCTTCAAGGCCGGCGGCGCCTACCTGCCGATCGAGCCGCACTTCCCGGCCGGGCGGATCAGGACCACCTTGGCCCGCGCCGAGTGCCGGCTGGTGCTGACCGAGCACGGCAGCACCGCGACGCTGGACGAGGCCCTGTCCGCGCTGCCCGACGTACACCGCCTGCCGGTCGATGACGCCTATGCCGAGGACCACCCCGGCGAGGACCCCCGCGTGCCCGTCGCGCGCGACCAGCTGGCGTACATCTACTTCACCTCCGGCTCGACCGGGGAGCCCAAGGGCGCGATGTGCGAGCACGCGGGCTTCCTCAACCACCTCTACGCCAAGATCGACGACCTCGGCATCGGCGAGGGGCAGGTGGTCGCGCAGACCGCCCCGCAGTGCTTCGACATCTCGCTGTGGCAGCTGGTCTCGGCGCTGCTCGTGGGCGGGCGCACCCTGCTGGTGGAGCAGGAGACGATCCTCGACGCCGACCGCTTCCTCGACAGGATCGCCGAGGAACGGGCGAACGTCGTGCAGCTCGTCCCCTCCTACCTGGACGTCGTCCTGTCCGCCCTGGAGCGCCAGCCGCGCGAACTGCCGGACCTGCGCTGCGTGTCGGTGACCGGCGAGGCCCTGAAGATGGACCTCGTCAAGCGCTGGTTCGCCGCCCGGCCGGGTGTGAAGCTGGTCAACGCCTACGGGCTGACCGAGACCAGCGACGACACCAACCACGCGGTGATGGAACGGGTCCCGGACACCGACTGGGTTCCGCTGGGACCGCCCGTCAACAACGTCCGCGTGTACATCGTCGACGAGCACCTGTCCCCCGTGCCGCTGGGCGCGCCCGGCCTGGTCGTCTTCTCCGGGGTCTGCGTGGGCCGCGGCTACGTCAACGACCCCGAGCGCACCCGGCAGGTGTATCTGACCGACCCCCACCACGCCGGGGAACGGCTGTACCGCGGCGGCGACTACGGCCGCTGGCACCCGGACGGCACGCTGGAGTTCCTCGGCCGCAAGGACCACCAGGTCAAGATCCGCGGCTTCCGCATCGAGATCGGCGAGATCGAGAACGCCCTGGTGCGGGCGCCGGGCGTGCACGACGGCGCGGTCGTCGTCAGCGCCGACGGCGACCAGCTGGTCGCCTTCTACTCGGGCCCGCAGCCCGTGGCGGTGGAAACGCTGCGCGAGCACCTCTCGGAGTCCCTGCCGGCCTACATGGTGCCCGCGGCCTTCCACTGGAGGGAAAGCCTGCCGCTGACCGCCAACAGCAAGATCGACCGAAAGACGCTGACGGCGCTCGCCGCGGAGCAGGGACCCGAGGAGAGCGCCGCGGAGCCGGATGGCCGGCAGACTTCCTCCACCCCCGCCGAGCGGCGCCTGGCGAAGGCGTGGTCGACGGTGCTCGGCATCCCGCAGGAGCGGATCGGGCGCCTGGACCACTTCTTCGACCGCGGCGGCACCTCCCTGTCGGCGGTACGGCTCGCGATCCTGCTGGACCGCGCGATCTCCCTCAAGGACGTCACGGCCCACCCGGTCCTCGCCGACCTCGCCGACGTGGTCGACGGCCGCACGGCGCGCCGGCTCGGACTGCTGCAGACCCTGTCGGAGCCGGACGGCGAACCGCACGCCACCCTGGTGTGCTTCCCGTACGCCGGTGGCCACGCGGTGAACTTCCGGCCGCTGGCCGCGGCGCTGCGGCCATCGGGTTGCGCGGTCCACGCCGTCGAGCTGCCCGGCCACGACCCTGCCGCCCGCGACGAGGCGTTCGTCCCGATGGAGCGGGTGGTCGACGCGGTGGTCGAGGAGATCGTCGACCGTGGGCTCTCCCGGATCCTGCTGTGGGGCCACTCCTCGGGCACCGCCCTCGCGGTGGAGACCGCCCGGCGGCTGCGGGAGCGGGGCGTGGCGGTCCAGCGTGTGTTCCTCGGCGCGCAACTGCTCGGCGACGCCGCCGCGCGGCGCGCAGCGGCCGAGGAACTGGCCGCCCGCGGGGCCGCCGAGATCGCCGCCGAACTGAGCGCAGACGGCGGCTACGGCCAGCTCGCCGAGCTGGACCGGGCGCGTGCCGAGCACGTCGCCGCCGCCTACCGCCACGACTGCGTGGCGGCCAACCGATACTTCGCCGACGCCCTGGACTCCGCACCGCCGGTGCGGCTGTCGGCGCCGGTCACCGTGGTCGTCGCCGCCGACGACCCGTACACGGCGGATCACTCCCGCCGGTACCGCGAGTGGCTGCTGCTGGCCGAGCACGTCGAGCTGTACGAGCTCCCCCGCGGCGGTCACCACTTCCCCCGCACCTGCCCGGACGAGGTGGCGCAGGCGGTCCTGCGCGCCGCCGAACTTCTGGCCTCCCCATGAACGGCAACCGAGAGGAGACGCAGTTGTCGACCTCAGCTTCCCCTCCGTCCCTGCTCGATCTCGAGCTGCGGCCCGGCTCACCCCCGATTCTGCGAACCGGGGCCGTCGCGGACCCGGCGGGCTGGGCCGACGGGCACCGCGACGCTCTGCGCGCGGTCGTCGCCGAGCACGGCTCGGTCCTGATCCGCGGCCTCGGCCTGACCGACGCGGACAAGGCGGCGGGTGTCGTACGGCGACTGGCCGGCCGACTGACCGCCGAGAAGGAGGCCTTCGCGTCCCGGCGGACCTACGCCGAGGGCCTGTACTCCTCCTCCACCTGGCCGCCCAACCAGCCGATGTGCATGCACCACGAGCTGAGCTACCGCCTCGAGTTCCCGGGCCTGATGATGTTCGCCTGCCTGACCGCGCCGGACAAGGGCGGGGCCACCGCGGTGGCCGACGCGCCGACCGTGCTCGAGGCACTGCCGCCCGAACTGGTCCAGCGTTTCGAGCGGGAGGGCTGGCTGCTCACCCGCAGCTACAACGACGAGATCGGGGCGACCGTCGCCGAGGCCTTCGGCACGGACGACCGCTCCGCCGTCGAGGACTACTGCCGCGCCAACGCCATCGCCTTCGAGTGGCAGCCGGACGGGGCCCTGCGCACCCGCCAGCGGCGCAGCGCCGTCGTCCGCCACCCGGTCACGGGTCGGCGCTGCTGGTTCAACCAGATCGCGTTCCTCAACGAATGGACGATGGACCCCGAGGTGCACGAGTACCTCGTGGACATGTACGGATCCGACGGCCTGCCGTTCAACACCTGCTTCGGCAACGGCGACCCGATCGGCGCGGACGTCGTCCAGCTGCTCAACTCCGTCTACGAGGCCAACACCGCCCGCGAGCCGTGGCAGACGGGCGACCTGATGCTCGTCGACAACATCCGCACCGCGCACAGCCGCGAGTCCTACGAGGGCTCCCGTGAGGTGCTGGTCGGCATGGCCGACGCGGTGCGCCTTGCCGACTGCTCCCCGACCGTCGAGGTGACCACCGCATGACCAGCAACCGCTCCGCCGCCCAGGGCTCCGCGCCCTCCGGGCCGCTCACCGTACCGCCGTTCGCGGTGGTGCCCGGTGTCCAGGTCCAGCGCGCGCTGCACGGGCGCGAGAAGCAGATCACGGAGCTGGTGGAGTCCACCTACCGGCTGCACTCCGCCGGCGACTCGGTGAACCCGCCGTCGTACTTCCTGCGGTTCCCCGACCGCCCGTCGGCGCGGATCATCGCCCTGCCGGCCTCCATCGGCGGCGACGTGCGCGTGGACGGCCTGAAGTGGATCTCCAGCTTCCCGGAGAACGTGGCGGCCGGGATCCCGCGGGCCTCGGCGGTGCTGATCCTCAACGACCACGACACCGGTTACCCCATCGCCTGCCTGGAGAGCTCCATCATCAGCGCCACCAGGACGGCGGCGATGGCGGCCCTGGCCGCCGACCGGCTGAGCCGTCCCGACCGCCGGCCCCGGCGCGTGGGCTTCTTCGGGACGGGCCTGATCGCCCGCTACATCCACACCTACCTGGTGGGGAACGGGTGGCACTTCGACGAGGTCGGCGTGCACGACCTGTCGGCCGAGAGCGCCAAGGGCTTCTGCGGCTACCTCGAGCAGACGGACGCCCCGGGGCGGGTCACCCTGTACGAGGACCCCGAGCAGGTCATCCGCGCGAGCGACCTGGTGGTCTTCGCGACCGTCGCGGGCGAGCCCCACGTACGGGACATGACCTGGTTCGGGCACAAGCCGCTCGTGCTGCACATGTCGCTGCGCGACCTCACGCCGGAGATCGTGCTCGGCTCGACCAACGTGGTCGACGACGTCGAGCACTGCCTGAAGGCGGACACCTCGCCGCATTTGGCGGAGCAGCTCACGGGCAACCGGGACTTCCTGACCGGCACGTTGGACGACGTGATCGCCGGACGGGTGGCGCTCCGCGAGGACCGCCCCGTGGTGTTCTCGCCCTTCGGCCTCGGGGTCCTCGACCTCGCTGTCGGCAAGTACGTCTACGACGAGGTGGCGCGCTCCGGCGAGCTGCAGGTCGTCGACGACTTCTTCCACGAACTGCGCCGGTTCGGATGAACAGCCGCGACCCCGCCCCCACGACATCGGGCCCCCGGGTCAGGGCCAGGGCCCCCGACACCGGCGCGGGCGCCACGGCGACCGACCACAAGGAGCCGCATGCGGGAGTACCTCCGGGAAAGACCAACGGTCCAGCCACGCAAGCTCATCAGTGCAGGACACAGCGGCCGCTGACGCGCTGCTCCCCCGTCTGGACGGGACAGGCGCTGCAGATGAGGAGGCCATCGTGACAGTCATATCCGTTCCCCAGGCCTTCAACGAGGAACAGCTCTTCGTCGACCTCGAGTCGATCTTCGGGCAATCACTCTTCCTCAAGTGCGAGGGCTTCAACTTCGCCGGTTCGATCAAGCTCAAAGCCGCGACCGAGATGGTGGAGACTGCCGAGCGGGAGGGGATCCTGACTCCGGACTCGATCCTGGTCGAGTCCTCGTCCGGCAATCTGGGTGTGGCACTGAGCATGATCGCCGCCAGCAAGGGCTACCGGTTCCTGTGCGTCACCGACGCACGGTGCAACCTGTCGACCAGGCTCCTGATGAAGGCCCTGGGCAGCCAGGTGCACATCATCTCCGGGCCGGACGCCCACGGCGGCTACCTCGGCGCGCGGCTGGACTTCGTCCGCGCGCTGTGCGCCTCGGACGACCGGTACGTCTGGCTCAGCCAGTACACCAACCCGGGCAACTGGAGGGCGCACTACCGGACGACCGCTCCGGAGATCGCGCGCCAGTTCCCCGAGGTCGACGTCGTGTTCGTCGGGGCCGGCACCACCGGGACCCTGATGGGCTGCGCCCGCTGGTTCCGGGAGTGGTCCCGGCCGGTCAAGGTCGTCGCGGTGGACAGCGTCGGCTCCGTGACCTTCGGCGGGGCACCCGGCCGCCGGATGATCCCCGGGCTGGGCATGAGCGTCCATCCGCCGCTGCTCGACGAGTCCTTCGTGGACGAGGTCGTGCTGGTCGAGGAGGCGGACACCATCCGCGCCTGCCACCGGCTGGCCCGCCGCGGCTTCCTGTTCGGGGGCTCGACGGGCACCGTGGTCAGCGGGGCGACCAGCTGGCTCGAGAAGAACGGCGCGCCCGGCCTCACGTCGGTGGCGATCGCGCCGGACCTCGGCGAGCGCTACCTCGACACGATCTACCAGAGCAACTGGCTGCAGGACCTGTACGGCGAGGACGTCCTCGAACCGGACGAACGCGCCGACGCCTCCTGGGCCGACCCCGCGTGGGCGGCGGCGGCCGAGGCCGCCTGGGCCGCCTCGCCCTCGGCGACCGGCACCGCCGAACCGGCGACGACGCCGTCGGTCTCCCCCGACGGCCAACTGCACTGACGGCCGGGCGGCACCGCCGCCCCCGTCGGCCCCATGCTGCTGCGGCGGTCCCCGACCGCCGCAGCAGCACGTCCGCGTCCACCTCCGCCGCCGCCTGCGCGCGGGGCATCGTGGAATCTCGGCCGCCGGTCTGCTCGCCGGTGCCAAGGACCCCCTGAACGCCGTACGGCCGCCCCGGGACAGGGGCGGCCGGAGTGACGATGCCGCCTGCCCGGGACCGGAGGATCCGGTGGGCGGCGCGGACTCAGGAGCCGGAGGGGTGCTCCGCGAACACCGCGACGGCCACCTGGTACATCTCGAAGGCGCGGGCGACTCCCGCGTAGACGGCCAGATGGATGAACAGGTCGACGACCTCTTCCTTGGTCACCCCGTTGTTGAGCGCGATGCGCAACTGGCCGCGCAGCGGCTCCTCCGCGCCCAGCGTCGCGGCGATCGCGACCGACACCAGCGACCGGTCATGCGTGGACAGCGCGGTGCGCGTCCAGGAGTCGGCGAAGGCGTGCACCGTCGCCACCTTGCGGAAGTCGGCCCCCGCCGCGGGCTCACCCGGTGCCAGCGGCAACTCGAGCCGCTGCCCCAGAAGTTCCCCGGCGGTCGCGAGCGCGGTCTCGTACTCCTCGTCGGCACTCATCCTGTACCTCTCCTCGATCGGGTTCTCCGGTGAGCCGTTCGGAAGCGGGTGCCCCGGCGTCCGGTACCGCCCGCACTCGCGATCGTTACCGCACCGAAGCCGCGCGCAACCGTCGCTCCGGACCTCGGTGACTCCCGGCCCTCCGGGTGCCGCAAGCGCCGTACCCGCAGTGCAGACACGCAGCGACGGCTCGGCTCTTGGCGCGCCACATCCCTCCCCCCTCCCCTCGCACGGATGTCCGACGGAGCGCATCCGCCACACGCCGCCTGCACCGAGGGCCTCACCCGATCGAAGGAGCCTCGGAGAACGGCTGAGGTCCGTCGGGGAACGGGTCGGTGGTCGACGGCCCCGCCCGGCATGCGTGGCGTACGTCCGTCCCACCCGCCGTGCCGCGCGCGGGCTTGTCGCCGGCGCGGTGCCCGGAGTGCGGGTCGTCGGTGCGCGGGTCGTCGGTGCGCGGGAGCGCCGGCAGGGACACGGTGCCGGGAAGGCGAACGCGGCGCAGCCGTGGACGGCCGGGGGGTACGGACTGCATGGGGTGGAATCCTCAGTCAGGACCGCCCGGTGGACAGGGCGGTACGGTGGCGGGGCAAGAGGGTCTCAGCAGCGGTCATGCGACCAGGCGTCAGCTGTACGGGTGAGGCCGGCGAAACCTGGGGCGGACGGGGTGGTGACGGTACGGCCGGCCGGCCGG
This sequence comes from Actinacidiphila sp. bgisy167, assembly GCF_057707665.1. Taxonomy (NCBI): domain Bacteria; kingdom Bacillati; phylum Actinomycetota; class Actinomycetes; order Kitasatosporales; family Streptomycetaceae; genus Actinacidiphila; species Actinacidiphila sp. bgisy167. The sequence continues at coordinate 22,800 of NZ_JBYIQP010000028.1, forward strand.
GCGGGGCCGCGGCCGGGACCGCCGGGCGGGGCCGCCGCCGGGACCGCCGGCCGGCGGCTCGGTTCCGCGTGCCGGGAGCGGCTCGTCCCCTGACATGCCCAGGGCGTGGAACCGCAGCTCACCGAGGACCCTGCGGCAGAGGAACCTCCCTCGGTCGGACATGGTCGTCTCCTTCGGGGGAGAGTGGCCTCCCGCGCACGGTGCGGCACGCGCGGGACGCCTTGGAGGGGTGGGGAGGGGCACACCCGAGCCCCTCCCGACAGACGCCGCCGCTCGACATGGACGGCGCCGGTGTCACCGGTTGCGGGTGATGGTCTTGTGCTCGACGTAGCCGGTCAGGCCGACCTTGCCGTACTCACGGCCCAGACCGCTGGCCTTGAAGCCGCCGAAGGGACCGTCGAAGCTCATGGACGAGCCGTTGATGGTGACGGTGCCGGTGCGCAGGCGGCGGGCAACGGCCAGGGCGTGGTCCGGGTCGGCGCTCCAGACACCGCCGGACAGGCCGTACTCCGAGTCGTTGGCGATACGGACGGCGTCGTCCTCGTCCTCGTAGGCGATGACGACCAGGACCGGGCCGAAGATCTCCTCCTGCGCGATGCGCATGGAGTTGTCGACCTCGGCGAAGACGGTGGGGGTGACGTAGTTGCCCTTCTCCAGGCCCTCGGGGATCTGCGGGCCGCCGGTGACCAGGCGGGCGCCTTCCTCGATGCCGATGTTGATGTAGTCGATGACGCGCTGCTGCTGGTCGCGGCGGATCATCGGGCCGATGAAGGTGTCCGCGGCGGCCGGGTCGCCGACCTTGAGGGACTCGACCATCGTCTTGACGGCCTCGACGACCTCCTCGTACCGGCTGCGCGGGGCGAGGATGCGGGTCTGCAGGATGCAGGCCTCGCCGTTGTTGCCGAGCGAGCCGAAGCGCAGGCCGCCCATCGCGGCCTCCAGGTCGGCGTCCTCGAGGATGACGGCGGCGGACTTGCCGCCCAGCTCCAGGCCGACCCGCTTGAGGTGGTCACCGGCGATGGAACCGATGCGGCGGCCGGCGCCGGTGGAGCCGGTGAAGGAGATCTTGTCGATGCCGGGGTGGGAGACGAGGTACTCGCTGGTCTCACGGTCGGCGGGCAGGACGGACAGGACGCCCTCGGGCAGACCGGCCTCATGCCACAGGTCGGCGAGCAGCGCCATGCTGAGGGAGTTCTCCGGGGAGACCTTCAGCACCACGGTGTTGCCGGCCAGCAGGGCCGGGACCAACTTCGCGGTGGCGGCGGAGAACGGGGAGTTCCACGGGATGACGGCGGCGACGACGCCGATCGCCTCGCGGCGCACGATGGTGTCGAAGGCGACGGAGTCGTCGGAGGGCTCGACGATCTCCTCCCAGCCGAACTCCTCGGCCGCCTTCAGGTACGCCTTGACCTGGCGGCTCAGGAAGGGCTGGCCGACCTTGGTGAACCAGTGGGCCGAGCCGTTCTCGACGGAGATGGCGAGAGCGACCTCGTCGGCGCGGGCGGCGCGCAGCTCGTCGTAACGGCGGACGATCGCCTGGCGCTCCTCGGGGGTGGTGTGCGGCCAGGGGCCGTGGTCGAAGGCCTTGCGGGCGGCGGCGACGGCCGCGTCGACGTCGGCGGGCGCGGCCTGGGCGGCGCTGCCCAGCACGGACTGGTCGTGCGGGGAGCGGATGTCGAGCAGCATGTCGGGGTTGCTGGGGGCGAGCCAGGCTCCGCCGATGTAGAGCTTGTCGCGAACAGACATGTCTTTGCGGTTCCTTCGTGTGAAACGTGGGGGGTGAGGATGTGGAGGGGTGATATCGGGGGGCGCGCACTCCGTGAGATGCGCGCGCCGGGCGAAGTCTCACCGGCTGGAGGGGGGGTCTGCCGGTGCGACCGGGTGTCTGCGCCGCCGTCCGGGTCCGTGGTCGCAGGCGCTGAGGCGCACGCCCGGACGCACGCAGAAGTCCGTGAAGGGGGCGGGCCGTCCGCCGTGCGGCGTGCCCGGCTCACCCGTGCGGGGCGGGGCTCAGTTCCCGGCGGGGCGGACCATCCGCGCGACCTCGGTGTCGGCGAAGTCGCCGAGTCCGTCCAGGTCGGTGGAGGCGCTGACCTCGCGCCAGGCCGCGTCCTCCGCGGCCCGCGCCTCGGTGATCTGCGGGGCGATCCAGGCGGCGTCGGAGCCGAGCAGGAGCCGCACCGGCGGCTCGGGTTCCTCGGTGAGCCGCAGGATGACGGCGGCCATCTTTGCCGGGTCGCCGCGCTGCACGTCGGGGTTGTTGCTGTAGGTACGGGCGAACCTGCCGACCGTCTCCTCGTACTCCGCGTGGATGTCCGGCACCGGCATCGGCGCGGCCGCCCAGGGGGTCCGAATGCCTCCGGGCTCGACCAGGGTGGCGCGGATACCGATGGGGGCGACCTCACGGGCGAGGATCTCGGTGAAGCCGCCCAGCGCCCACTTGGCCGACTGGTAGGCGCCGAGCCCGGGCTGGTTGCGGCGGCCGCCGATGGTGGAGACGTTCACGATGCTGCCGGAACGGCGGGGCCGCATCACCGGGAGCACCGCCCTCACGGTGTTCACCGCGCCGAAGAAGTTGACCTCGACGTTGCGGCGGAACTCGTCCTCGGACATGTCCTCGATCGAGCCGACGCCGCGGGTGCCGGCGCTGTTCACCAGCACGTCGATCGTGCCGAACTCCGCCACCGCGTGGGCGACCGCGCCGCGTACGGCTGCCAGGTCGGTCACGTCCATGGCCCGCACCAGCAGTCGGTCGCGGTGCTCGACGGGAACGGTGACGGCGTCCGGCGCGAGGTCTGTCGCCACCACGTTGTGGCCCGCGGCCAGAGCCGCTTCCACGACCCGACCGCCGAGGCCGCCGGCCGCGCCGGATATCAGAAAGGTCTTGGTCATTGCTTCCTGCCCTCAGTACTCAGGGGCCCCGGTCGCCCGCGAGCCGCGGGCCGCGGGTCCGGCGCCGGTCGGTCCGGCGAGCGTTCCGACCGGTGCCGTGCTCGTGTGTCAGGCCTTCGGGAAGTCCGTGGAACGGCTGACCTCGGCCCACTCGTTGGCCTCGGCGAGGCGGCCTTCCTCGGAGGCGATCGCGATGCCCAGGGCGTCGCTGCCGAGCAGCAGACGGCGCGGCGGCTTCGGGGCCTCGACCGCTTCGATGATCGCCTGGGCCATGCGGGCCGGGTCGCCGGGCTCGTTGCCCGCGTACTCGGCGAAGTTGCCCAGCCAGGCACCGACCGTCTGCTCGTAGTCGGGGGTGATGGGACCGGACGGCTCGGCGGCGCCTGCCGCCCATCCGGTGCGAATGCCGCCCGGCTCGACGATGGTGACCTTCACGCCGAAGGGAGCCACTTCGCTGGCCAGCACCTCGGAGAAGCCCTCCACCGCGAACTTCGCGGTCTGGTAGGCGCTGAGGCCCGGCGTCCCGCCGACGCGGCCGCCGATGGAGGAGATCTGCACGATGTGGCCGGAGCGCTGGCCGCGCATCACCGGAAGCACGGCGCGGGTCACGTTGATCACGCCCCACATGTTGGCGTCGATCTGGGCGCGGAACTCGTCCTCGAGGAAGTCCTCGATGGAACCGCTGGTGGCGTAGCCGGCGTTGTTGACCACGACGTCGATCGAGCCGAAGCGCTCGACCGCGGCGGCCACCACGTCCTTGGCCTGGGCCGGGGAGGTGACGTCCAGGGCGACGGCCGACAGGCGCTCGGGGTACTCGGCCTGGAGGTCGGCCAGGGAGCCGGGCTTGCGGGAGGTCACCACGACCCGGTCGCCGGCATCGAGGGCCGCGAGAACCAGAGCCCTGCCCAGCCCCTGCGAGCCACCGGTGATCAGCCAATTCCGTGACATTGAGTGTTCCTCGTTTCGTCGTTTCGCGCGCCGCCCGATTGGGGCGGCAACTTCACTGTAGACAAAGTCCCTGGAAATGCAACGCTGGTGTTGCATTGAAGTGGTGTACTACATCTCACATTGCAGTTAAGTGGGTATAAGTGCGGCAGAAACATGGACGTCAAGGCGCCCATGCGTGCTCCCTGGCAGCCCCTTCGTGGTCCTGGCGTACGCCCCGGCCGCCGCCGCGGCCCCGCCGGGAGCGGAAGGGGCCGAGGCCGAACGGGGCGGGCAGGGGTGCGCCGGGAGGGGTGGAGCGGCGGGCCGCATGGCTGTCCGCCCGCGGCCGGTGGCTGTCCTACTCGGTGATCGCCCCCGGCAAGCTCGGTGATGTGGACCTGCGCCAGGGCACCGAGGGCCAGAGGTTCCTCGCCGGGGAGCCCGTCGGCACCCAGCTGAAGGACTCGGGCGTCACGCTCCTGGACGCCCTTCCGCGGCGACAACGGAGTGATGACCGTCACCGGAACCTGGACGCTCGGCCAGAACCTGAACGGCTGGGCCCGGGTTTTCGTGCCGACACCGGCGCCCACACCCAGCAGATCCACTCCACCATCCACGGCGAGGCGGGTGGTGACCGGGAGTGTTACCTCAACACCCACTACAGCGCGTCTGGCGGCAGACCTGGTCCGACACCCCCCGGAACGGCTGAACAAAGAAATCCGGCGCCGCACCGACGTGGTCGGCGTCTTCCCCGACCGCACCGCCGTGATCCGCCTGGTCGGCGCGGTCCTGACCGACCAGAACGACGAGCGGACCGAGGCCCGCCGCTACATGGGCCGCGACCTGCCGGCCACGGCCCGGCTCCACCCGATCGAGTCAGATACCGACGACACCGTCCTGCCCACCGCACTCACCGCATGACGTCAAAGAAGAGATCACCGAGTGCCCGGCGATACACCCCTCCAACGGACGTGACCGGGCCGAGTCCGGCAAGGTGGAGAAGAAAGACGCAGCCGAGCTGCGGCGACCGACGACAACGCCGCCAGGCGAGAGCCATCGACCCGCGACGCCGGCCCGCCTATCCGTGTGGCCTCCTACACCGACGACCTCGTGGTCGGCCGGATCGAGTCCGCGGGCGCGGCCGAGGTGAGCAGTGCCGCGTCCAGCAGGATGGCCGCGGCGGCGCGGGCGGTCGTGGCGGCGGAGGGATCACGGTCCATGCGTGCCGCCTGCCCCGCACCGTCGTACAACATGAGGAGCTGGACGGCCAGCGTCCCGGGGTCGGCGCATCCGGCCGCGCCGGCCAGTTCCGCGAACAGGCCGCGCAACCAGACACGGTAGTCGTCGGCGACCTTGCCGACGGCGCTGTCGACAGGCATCTCGGAGGTGGCCCGTGCGAAGGGGCAGCCGTTGTAGCGGGGCTCGGTGGTCGCCTCGCCCAACGCGTCGAAGACGCCGAGCAGCTTCTCGCGCGGGGTACGGAAGCGGGTAAGGGTACGGGCGACCCGGTCCTTCCGGCGCGCGAAGCGCTCTTCGAGGTAGGCGCAGACCAGGCCTTCCTTGCTGCCGAAGCTGTTGTACAGGGAAGCCTTGGCCACCCCGGCACGCTCGATCACCCGGTCGATGCCGACGGTCCGCACGCCTTCGGCGTAGAAGAGCTCATCAGCCGCCTCGAGCAGTCGCTCACGCGCAGACACCTTGGCCGCAGTCTTGATTGACATGGCAAGCACCCTTCCCGCAGACAGGTCTGTTCATTCTACTTCAGGGAAGGGCTCCCTCGACAGCTCCGTTCAGCCGCCCACCGGCGGGGGCGATGACCCATCCGGCCTCAGCATCGGGCGTGCACCTTGATCTGCTCGGCCCCTTCCGTTCGCAGCCGACGACGAGCCGGAGGAGCCTGGCTACTACGACACCCCTGCTCAGGCAGCGGAACGGCTTCAGCAGGGCTCGTGGCTGTCCCATCGGGATGCCGCAGGTTTGCCGGCAGTGCTCGTTCCGCAGGAGGCCGAAGCCGACCCGGCGACGGAAGGGCGGCGGGGATCCGGCCGGAGCACGCGGGCCCTGCGGGTCACCGACCGCCTGACAGGGCGGCGCACCGGAGTGAGCCGCTCTCTCGGGCCTGACGAAGCCCCGCGCCGGCGCTCCGGCCACCGGGGTGCGTGTCGCGCGCCCCATCGCCGTCGCGCCCCCTTCGGCCGGCGCCGCTCCCCGGCCCCCTTGGCCCGTCTCAGACGATGACGGGTCGCGAGCGGCCGCCGCGCCGATCCGTCAGCAGTCCGATCAGGGCCAGCAGCGCCAGGACGATGACGGCAGTGCCGTACTCGCGAGCGGTGACCATCAGGCCGCCCGCGTGGACGACGAGGTAGCCGGCGATCACCGAGGGCAATCCCATGCCCAGATAGGACACCACGTACAGCAGGGACAGCACCCCGGAGCGCTCATGGGCGGCGGTCAGGGGCATCACCGTGCGGATGCCGCCCTGGAAGCCGCCGCCGAAGCCGATGCCGGCGATGACCGAACCGGCGAAGAACAGGGCGAGCGAGCCGTTCTGGACCGAGACCAGGGTCACGGCGACGCCCGCGACGGTGGTGGCGATCCCGGTGAACATGACACCGCGCGCGGGCGCAGAGCGCAGCAGGAGGGTGGTGGCGGCGCCCACCCCTGCGAGGACGGACAGGGCCAGGCCGCCGTATACGGCGGACGTGGAGTGGCTGAGGGTCCGCACGAGCGCCGGGCTCAGGGAGGCGTAGAAGCCCGCCAGCGCCCAGACCGCGATGAGCATGGGGACCGCGGTGAGGACGGCGCGCCGCACGGTTCCGGGCAGCCTGACGTCCGGGACCATCGAGCCGAGCGCTCCCCGCTCGGGTGTGACCGTCTCTCGCATCAGGACCACGCCCAGTGCCTGCAACGCCATCACGGCGGCCAGAACCAGGTAGACCAGGTGCGTCGGGGCGGGCAGGTACTGCACCAGGAAGGCCGACACCAAGGAACCGGCGGCGGTGCCGACACCGGGGGCGAAGGAGTTGGCGACGGTGCCGCGGAGGCGGTCGATGTCCAGCATGCCCGCGCCGACCGCACCCAGCGCCGCACCGGTGGAAAGGCCCTGGATCACGCGGGCGACCATCAGCTCCGGCACCCCGTGGGCTGTCGCGAACACCACCATCGCGGCCACCTGTGCGGCGAGCGACCCGAGCAGCACCGGGCGGCGGCCCAGGTGGTCCGAGAGCCGTCCCATCGTGAGCAGCGCGACCAGGACGGCGATCGCGTAGACGCCGAACACCAGCGTGGTGGTGACCGGTCCGAAGCCCCACTCCGCCTGGTAGACCGCGTACAGCGGGGTGGGGGCGCTCGAGCCGGCCAGGAACGACACGACGATCGAGGCCAGCAGGTAGAAGGCCGCGCGCTGAGGCAGCACGCCCGCGACGCCTCCGCGGCGCTCCGCCGATGCGTGCCGTCCCCGCCCGCCGGGCCGCTTGCCGGCGGGACGCTCGCTACCGCCCGCCGAGCCGGTGCCGGATGCCAGGGTGATGACGCCGTGGTGGTCCTGCGGGGCGGGCTGCATGCGACCATCCTTCTCCAGGTAGACCAGTCTGTTCACTTATCGCCCAACGCCGCCGCGCCGCGTTCTCTTCCCACCCCTCGCACCGGCCCCGCTCGGCGACACCGGCCCGACCGGCGGCGACGGCACGACCGGCGGCGACCCCCGACGCACCCTCGACAGCCTCGACAGCCTCGGCAGCCTCGGCAGCCTCGGCAGCCTCGGCAGCCTCGGCGACAGCATCCGGTGACCACTGATCCCCGAAGACCCGAACTCGCACGCACGTGCCCCCCTCAGCCCCTATGATCACTCCGCTCCCGTGTCCACCAGAGCCGTGCACGACCCGAGACAGGCCCTCCACCATGTCCAGCAAACCCCCCGGATCCCCGTTGATCCTTGCTCGTTGCGCGCAGGCGGCGATAGCCGCGGCCGCCGTCCTGGACGTGTTCCGGGCGGTGGCCGTCCAGAACCGGCGGATCCATCCCTCGGCCGCGACCCTGCACACTTCCGGCTCCGTGTCCCAGATCTTCGTCTATCTGATGACACTCGCGGTCGTGCTCTTCCTCGTGTGGCTGGCCCGGTCCCGGCGCAATGCCCTGGCGCTGGCACCGCAGGCCGCGCTCCCGGGTGGCGGCTGGCTGATCGGGGCCTGGCTGATCCCCGTGGTGAACCTCTTCGTGCCCCGGCGGTTCGTCCTCGGCATCGGGCGCGCGAGCTCACCGGCCTGGAACCCGGGACGCGACTCCGCACTGGTGAACCTCTGGTGGGCGGCCTGGGTCGGGCACGGAATCGCCCTTACGCTCACCACCCAGGCCGCCCCGGGTTCCCGGGCCGCCCTGGCAGTCACCGAAGCGCTCATGCTCGCCGCTGGGGGGCTCCTGTGCCTCGTCATCGAGCGCATCACCACGCTCCAAGGCGCCGCGTTCGCCGCCCCGGCTCCCTCCTCCCCCGTCGCGCAGGCGTGAGGCAGGCTCAACCATGATCGGTTACGACATCGTGCGGGTCTTCTGCGGACCCGACGGCGACGGCGGCGACAGGATCGCCGTCGTACGTGACGGAAGCGCCGTCACCGGCGAGCAGGACCGCGTCGCGTTCGCCCGGCGGTCGGGCTTGACCGCGACCGTGTTCGTCGACGACCCCGAACGGGGTGTCATCGACATCCACTCCGGCGACGGACGGCTGCCCTTCGCCGGCGCCCCCTGCATCGGCGCCGCCTGGTTGCTGGACGCCCCGGAACTGATCACGCCGGCCGGCGTCGTCGGCGTCCGCCTCGACGGCGAGTTCACCTGGCTCGAGGCCCGCCCTTCCTGGGCGCCGCCCCGCACGCTGCGGCAGTATGACTCACCCGGGGAGGTGGACGCGCTGCCCGTGCCGCCGCCCGGGGAGTGGGTCTGCGCCTGGGCCTGGGAGGACGAACCCGCCGGACGCGTCCGCGCCCGGGGCTTCCCGGGCCGCGGCCACGGCGTCGAGGAGGTCGAGGCCACCGGCTCGGCGGCGCTCCTGCTCACCGACCGCCTCCATCGCGCCCTCAACATCTCCCAGGGCCGCGGCTCCCAGGTCCTCACCGCCCCCGGACGGGACGGCCTGGTCGAGCTCGCCGGCCGGGTCCACCTCGAACGCGCCGTTCCCGGCGCCTCCGCCGCCACTCGTCCGGCGATCACCCTCGGCAGCCCGGCATCGCCCCGCCGCCGCATCCATCTGCTCGACCTCTGACCCGCGCCGGGCGGATCCGGCGTCGGTGCGCCCCTCGCCGGACCCCGCCCATGCGGCGACCGCCGAGCCGATCGCCCGCGCCCGCTCCCCCGGAACGGAGGCGACCGCACACGCCACCGGTCACGAACTCGCGGCCCGATGAACGGTGTTGCCGCGAAACCGCGACCGTGGGCCCGTGCGCATAGAGCGCATGTGCCATCTATGATCAAGACGCCTCCGCGCGCCCGCACCACCTGCGGGCGGACCGCGCGCTCCCGAGGTACCGGTGGGTGCGGACGGGGCGGGCCGGGGTCCGTGGGCCGGGACCGGCGGAAGCGGCTCGGGCGCACGGGACGACGACACCATGGGTCAGCGCAGCCGGCGGCGCATGCTGCCGACAGCCCTGTCCACGATCAAGGGAAGCATCGTGAGGGAACGCACCATCACCATCGCCCAGCAGGAGATCGCCTACGCGGAATCCGAGGGCACGGGACGCGCCGTCGTCCTCGTGCACGGCAACTCCTCGTCCTCGCGGGTCTGGCGCCCGCTGCTGGAAGGCCCCTTCGGTCAGCGGTACCGCTGCCTGGCCCTGGATCTGCCGGGCCACGGCAGGTCGGCCCGCCACGAGCGGCCCGAGGACTACTCGATCCGGTCCTACGCGTCGCTTCTCGCCGCTTTCGCGACCGCCCTGGACGCCCGGGACGCCGTGGTCGCCGGATGGAGCCTGGGCGGGCACATCGTGCTCGAGGCCGCGTCCCGCCTGCCCGAGGCCGCCGGGTTCTTCCTCTTCGGCGCCCCGCCCGTCGGCGGCCTCGCCGACTTCGGCAAGGCGTTCCTGCCGAATCCCGCCGTGCAGACGGGCTTCACCGGTGACGTGGACGCCGCGACGGCGTTGTCCTACGCCCAGAGTTTTCTGGCTCCCGGGTCCGACGTCCCGACCGCCGAACTCGTCGCGGACATCCTCGCCACGGACGGCGCGGCCCGTGTGGGCCTGTGGGCCTGCCTGGGGTCGGGCGACTTCACCGACGAGGTCGAGATCGTGTCCCGGCTGGCCCAGCCCCTGGCGGTGGTGCAGGGCGAGGGCGAGCAGCTGGTCAGCCTCGACTATCTCCGCGCGGTCGCCGCGCCCTCGTTGTGGCGCGGCGCGGTGCAGGTCATGACCGGTGCCGGGCACGCGCCGCACGTCGAGGCACCGGCGGACTTCGCCCGCGTGCTGGGCGAGTTCGTCGCCGACGTCACACCATGACGTCACCAGTCCGCCGGGCCGGGAACACGCGCTGAGCTCCGCGGTCGCCGCGGGCCGTGGAGGTAGGGCGCACCGCCCTGACGACGCCGGTCAGACCACGTCCGCGCTGCCCTCGCGGTATACCTTCGCCGAGGCGATCCGGCCGTCGCGGAGCCGGTAGAAGGCGGTGATGGGGCAGGTGCGGCGCTCGCCGTGGTAGGTGAGCGTCTCGGTCATCTCGCAGGCGGCGCGGTCGCCCCCGGTGATCAGGTGGTGGATCTGCAGGGTGGGGAGCAGCCCGCGCATGGCCTCGGCGAAGAGCGCGGTGAGCTCGGCGCGGCCGCTCACCGTCGTGGTGCCGGTGACCCATACGGCGTCGTCGGTGAACCCGGCCATGAGCGCGTGGAGGTCGCGGTCGTTGAAGGCCCGCACGTGTGCGTGTACCACCGCGGTGGCGTCGGTCGGCGTCATGGCTGCAGTCTGCCGCAGGCCCGCGGGCCGGTCGACGCTGACGCCGGAGTCGGACGAGCGAAGGCCACAGCGGTGCGCCGCGCCGGCCGGCGCGGCGGTGACCTCCACGGAAGTCGGGGTGGCCGCGGGTCGGCCGGGTGACCGGCGCGGATCGGCCCCCGTTGGACGGTCCGCGCCGGTCGGCTGACGACGCCGATCAACTCGACCCGGCTCAGGCCGGGTTGTCGCCATGGGTCAGCGTCTCCCAGGCGACGAAGAGGTTGTTGGTGCCGGCCGGGCGCTGGGACTCGGTGAGCGCCTGGGTGTTCGTCATGGCGTAGCCCAGCCGGTTGTGCATCGCGTTGTAGCCGACCTCGGTGACCGGCCCCAGCCCCAGGGTCAGGCGCCCGCCGCACAGCCAGGACGGCACTGCCTCACCCCGCTGGTACTTGGCGTGGAAGCCCAGCGCGTGCCGGAGCCGCTCGCCGACCTGGGGGTAGAGGTCCTCGCCCTGGATGCGGCTGGTCTCCGCGACATGGGCGATCGATGAGATGCCGTAGCCGGTGTGCGTGAAGTCGCGGCATGTCTCCTGGCTCAGACCGGTCACGAAGGTGGACTGCCCCTGCCAGTAGTTGATGATCTCGTCGCGGGTGTCGAGCCCGCTACCCGGCACCGTCTTCGGCAGCGCGCCATCGGTGTCCAGGTAGACGTAGGCGGCGACACGGTTGAGGTAGCGGGTGACCGCCCTGTCGTAGGAGGTGCGGTCGTCGAGGAAGACGGAGATGCCGACGGCGGCCTCCATCATCGTGAGCTCCCAGTTGCCGTTGCTCCTGGAACCGCCCGCGACCTCGGGGAGGTAGACGTCGCGCAGCATGGTGGCGAAGCGGTTCACATTGGGCCAACTGGTGTAGGTGTAGCGGATGATCTCCGCGGCGCGCGGCCACACGGAGCCGGCCCAGCCGGTCTGCAGTGGGGCGTTGCTGTTGGTGTGGTCGGCGATGGTGGCCGACCAGGCGTCCATCAACTGGATCGCCTTCTGCGCGTACCTGGCGTCGCGGGTGATGTACCAGGCCAGGGCGTTGGTGTAGGCCGCGATCGCGTCCTCGCGCTCGTCGGTGCAGCCGTTGTTGGGGTTGGAGTAGGAACCGCACTCGACGATGGCGCGCGGCTTGGGGGCGCGACTGCGAGGCGTACCGCGACGCCATCATCTGGTCGTACGCACCCTTCCACGGCTGGGCTCCGGCCTGCACCTTGCCGCGGACGAAGTCGAGTTGGGCGCGGCTGACCAGGACGCCGGGGTGGCTGAAGGCGGCCGGCGCGGCCTCGGCACGGCCGCCGCCGGGCAGGGCGGTCAGGAGGGCGGCGACCAGCGCCGCGACGAGGGCGATGACGCCCTTGGTGAGGTGACCTCGTGCTCTCAGGGGCATGGGGGGACGCCTTCCCAGGAGACGGCGCGTTCACAAGCGTGAATGATGGGTGCCCTTGTGAACATGGCGATGAAGAAACGACGGTAGGACTAGACCAATGCCCCGTCAAGCCTCCCTGCACACACGGCCGATGACCCGTGACGGCGCGACGCAGGTCCCGCCGTGCCGCCAGGGGGCCGGGCGCGTGACGTCCCGCTGAGGCGCGGGCCCCGCCCGCGCGCCTTGGAGTCGTCCCCGCCTGAGCGAGCGCACCCACGACCCCCGCGTCCGGAGGCGGGACACCCGCCGTGGACCTGGCCGCCACCGGCCGCGTCCTCACCCAGGTCACCGAGCGCGCCCACGCGGAACTCGCGGCGCCGACCGCGCGACCACGCAGGCCCGTACGGCAGGCCGCGCGGCGCCGCCGCCCTCGGCGCCCGCCCGGCGACGCCGGTCCCGCGGCCCCGAAGCGGCACCCCAGGCGGCGATCGGGTGAACCGGCGGCCGGGCCGCACCCCCGGTCGCCCTCCGGACGGGCATCATCGCTGGAGGCCGGGGCCGGTGCTTCCCCCTCCCCGATCGTGCCGGGCGGCCCGGGAGGTCGTCATGCACATCCTGCTCATGGCGTCGGCGTTCAACAGCCTGACGCAGCGCGCCTACGCGGAACTCGGCGAGCTCGGCCACACCGTCGCCGTGGAGGTGACCCCGGACGCCGACGCCATGCGCACGGCCGTCGCCCGCCACGAGCCGGAACTCGTCGTCGCGCCCATGCTCACGACGGCGATCCCCGCGGACGTCCGGGCCGCCCGGACCTGCCTGATCGTGCACCCCGGCCCGCCCGGTGACCGCGGCCCGTCCTCGCTCGACCGCGCCGTGCAGGAGGGCGCCGCGGTCTGGGGCGTGACGGTGTTGCAGGCCGAGGAGGAGATGGACGCGGGCCCGGTGTGGGCCTCGGTGGACTGCGCGGTGCCGCCCGTCGGCAAGAGCGACCTGTACCGGGGCGAGGTGTCGGACGCGGCGATGGAGGCCGTCCTGCTGGCCGTCGACCGGTTCGCCTCGGGCGCGTACGTCCCCAGACAGCAGGACGACCCGGCGCTCAGGGCGGTCGTGAGCGTCCGGCCCCCGCTCCGGCAGGACGAGCGGCGCATCGACTGGACCGCCGACCCGACCGCGACCGTGCTGCGCAAGCTACGCGCCGCAGACTCCAGGCCTGGCGTCCTGGACGAACTCCTCGGCGCCCCGTGGTTCCTGCACGGCGGCCACCCCGAGGACCGGCTGCGCGGCGCACCCGGAAGACTGCTGGCCACCCGCTCGGGCGCGGTGTGCCGGGCCACCCGCGACGGCGCGGTGTGGATCCCCCGTCTGCGGCCCCGCCCCGCTCCGGACGGCCCGCCCACGTTCGCGCTGCCCGCCGTCACCGCTCTCGGCGACCGCCTGCCGCCGCTGCCGGAGGACCCGCTGCCCCCGGAGTCCGCCGGCGACCGGGACACCTGGGCCGACATCCGCTACCGCGAGGAAGGCACGGCAGGCGTCCTGTCGTTCACCTTCCCGGGCGGCGCCATGTCCGCCGCCGACAGCCGCCGGCTCCTCGCGGCGTACCGCCACGCCTGCACACGGCCCACCTCGGTGCTGGTGCTGGGCGGCACCCGGGACGTGTTCTCCAACGGCATCGACCTCAAGACCATCGAGGCCGCCGCCGATCCGGGCGCCGAGTCCTGGGCCGCCATCACCGCCATCGACGACCTGGTCGAGGCCGTCCTCACCACCACCGACCGCCTGGTGGTCGCCGCACTCGGCGGCAACGCGGGCGCGGGCGGCGTGATGCTCGCCCTGGCCGCGGACGAGGTCTGGTGCCGCCAGGGCGCGGTGCTCAACCCGCACTACCGGCTGATGGGCCTGTACGGCTCGGAGTACTGGACGTACACCCTGCCCCGCCGGGTCGGCCCCGCCACGGCCGCACGCCTGACGGAGCAGGCCCTTCCGGTCGGCGCGGCCGCCGCCCTGCGGATCGGCCTGGTGGACCGGCTGCTGATGTGCGGCCCGCAGGAATTCGGCGCCGACGTCGCCCGCCTCGCGGCCCGCCTGGCCCGCTCGGCCGGGATCCAGTCCAGGATCGCCGCCAAGAAGGCGGAGGCGGACCGCCGTGAGGCAGAGCGCCCCCTGGCACACCATCGCGCGACGGAACTCGCCCGCATGCGCGAGGCCTTCTTCGACCCCGGTTCCCCCTACCACGCGCTGCGCTCCGCCTTCGTGCACCGCCGCGCGCCCGCCGGCACCCCGCCCCACCTGCGCGCCGCACCGGACGCCACCTGCCCGTGAGCACGCACCGCCCGGTCGGGTCTTCAGGGGGCCGTCTCAAGGACACGCTTCTCCGAGTCGCGACCACCAGGACCCACCCGCCGTCAGCCGGCTCCGCCTCCAGCCGGTCAACCGGCTCGAAGTCCTGCCCGCCGGCCGCCACTTCACCGACCCCGACCTCATCGTCGCGGGCAGCACCTGGACCCTCCCGGCAAGGACGAGCACACGCGCGGAGGCAGGCCTGCAGCACGGCGACCGGAGCCGAGCTCGCGTGACCGTCCGGCCACACGTCGCCGACTGCGCGGCGGCCGCTGTCGATGCCGATGACGTGTCTTCCTCGCTCACCCAGTGCGCCCTCCTACGCCGCCACCCACCCTCGGAGGGCCTCCGCCACCGCCCGCACATTCAGGGCGTCCCGGTCGATGCGTGCCGCAAGCTCCGCCGCCTCCTTCGCGCCGACCGTCACGATCGCCCCGCTCGCCGTCAGGTACGCCGCCGCGACCACAGCACCGAACAGCTCATTCGCGTGCTCCAGCGCCGGCACCCGGATGAGCTGGTGCATCAGCGCGGCCGCACGATGGTGCGCCTCCGCGTACACCGGGGTGTCCATCACCTTGTCCGCGTGTCTCGCCACCGCGGCCGCCATCGACCCGAAGTCGGTCACGTCGGGGTCACCGGGCATGTTCCGGTGGGTGAGGTCCAGCAGCCACGCCCGGTCGATGTGGACGATCACGCGGCGGCCCCGGCATCGTCTCCGGCCTTGGGGTGCCCGAACTGCTCGGCGAAGGTGTCGCCCCAGGCATCGGCGAAGTGCGCGCCCGCGCCGAGGAACCGGTGCCGCAGATCGTTCGCCTCGTCCGCGAGAACCTGCCGGGCGTATTCCGTCACGCTCATACCGGCGGCCGCCGCGCGCGCCTCGATCCCGGCGGCCGTCTCCGCGTCCACCCGCACATTGATCTGCCTCTGGCTGCTCATGCGCCCACAGTAGCGGCTGGTACGCGCCGCTACATGGGCTTTCGGCGGGTGCTCTCCCCGTGCTGGACGCACCACTGCCAAGCTCGCTGCGTCTCCCCGGCACAGCCTCGCGTTCCGCCGGCCTCACGCCCGGCCGACCGGTGACCGCGCGGTGCGGAGCACCCCCGGCCGGGAACGGCGGCCCGACAGCGACGCCGTACCGGCGGAAAGAGAGCAGCAGGCCGACCGGCGAGACCCGCGATCGCGGTGCGGTCACCGTATTGGCCCTCTTCGACGTCCCGTCCCGGCGAGCCACTCGCTATGAAGGGGAATAGATGCCTTTATGTGGCATTTGTCGCTCGATGAGGAGGCATCCCGATGGGTGCGACTGCTTCGACCCAGAACGACGCCACGCGGACCCCGGCAGCCGGAGACGAGGAAGCCCCGATCCACATCCTCTGGATCAACGCGGGGCTGAGTTGCGACGGCGACTCGGTGTCGCTGACCGCCGCGACGTTGCCCAGCATCGAGGAGATCGCCCTGGGCGGCCTTCCCGGCCTCCCCAAGGTCCAGGTGCACTGGCCGCTGATCGACTTCGAGTGCGGTCCGGTCGGGGGCGCCGACACCTTCATCGAGTGGTTCTTCAAGGCCGAACGAGGCGAGATCGAGCCGTTCGTCCTGGTCGTCGAGGGGTCCATCCCCAATGAGGCGATCAAGGCGGAGGGCTACTGGTGCGGCTTCGGCGACGACCCCGAGACCGGTCAGCCGATCACCACCAGCGAGTGGATCGACCGTCTCGCGCCCAAGGCCCTGGCCGTGGTCGCCATCGGCACCTGCGCCACCTACGGCGGCATCCACGCCATGGAGGGCAACCCGACCGGCGCCATGGGCGTGCCGGACTACCTGGGCTGGGACTGGAAGTCGAAGGCGGGCATCCCGATCGTCTGCGTGCCCGGCTGCCCGATCCAGCCCGACAACTTCGCCGAGACGCTGACGTACCTGCTCTACCAGGCGGCCGGCTCAGCGCCGATGATCCCGCTCGACGACAAGCTGCGCCCGGCGTGGCTGTTCGCCGCGACCGTGCACGAGACCTGCGACCGCGCGGGCTACTACGAGCAGGGCCAGTTCGCCGACCGCTACGACTCGCCGCAGTGCCTGGTCAAGATCGGCTGCTGGGGCCCGGTCGTCAAGTGCAACGTGCCCAAGCGCGGCTGGATGGACGGCATCGGCGGCTGTCCCAACGTCGGCGGCATCTGCATCGCCTGCACCATGCCCGGGTTCCCGGACATGTTCATGCCGTTCATGGACGAGCCGCCCGGCGCGCGGCTGTCCAGCGCCGCCAGCGGCGCGTACGGCGCGGCGATCCGGCGGCTGCGCTCCATCACGGCCAGGACCGTGGACAAGGAGCCCAAGTGGCGCCACACCGGCCGGAAGCTCACCACCGGCTACAAGGCTCCCTGGTGAGCCCATGGCACCGCCCAGGCCGCTGACACCCACCTCCCCCGCTTGACGAAGGGCACGCACACACCATGGCTCCGAAGACGAGGACGGCCGGAGACGGCAGCGGCCTGATGGAGATGTCCTGGGATCCGATCACCCGGATCGTGGGCAGCCTCGGCATCCACACGAAGATCGACTTCAAGCAGAAGCGCGTCGCGGAGTGCTACAGCACCTCGTCGGTCTTCCGCGGCTACAGCGTCTTCATGCGGGGCAAGGACCCCCGCGACGCGCACTTCATCACCAGCCGCATCTGCGGCATCTGCGGCGACAACCACGCCACCTGCTCGGTCTACACGCAGAACATGGCGTACGGGGTGAAGCCGCCGCACCTCGGCGAGTGGATCATCAACCTCGGCGAGGCCGCGGAGTTCATGTTCGACCACAACATCTTCCAGGAGAACCTGGTCGGGGTCGACTACTGCGAGAAGATGGTCCGCGAGACCAATCCGGGTGTCATGGAGCAGGCCGACCGCACCGAGGCCCCGCACGCCGCCGACCACGGCTACCGCACCATCGGCGACATCATGCGCTCGCTCAACCCGCTCGAGGGCGAGTTCTACCGCGAGGCGCTGCAGGTCAGCCGCTACACCCGCGAGATGTTCTGCCTGATGGAGGGCCGGCACGTCCACCCCTCCACCCTCTACGCGGGCGGTGTCGGCACCATCGCGTCGGTGCAGCTGTTCACCGACTACCTCACCCGCCTGATGCGGTATGTGGAGTTCATGAAGCGCGTCGTGCCGCTCCACGACGACCTCTTCGACTTCTTCTACGAGGCCATGCCGGGCTACGAGGAGGTCGGCCGCCGCCGCGTCATGCTGGGCTGCTGGGGCGCGTTCAACGACCCGGATCACTGCGACTTCACCTACGCCAACATGACCGACTGGGGACGGAGGATGTTCGTCTCCCCCGGCATCGTGGTGGACGGGAAACTGGTCACCAACGACCTCACGCAGATCAACCTGGGCATCCGCATCCTGCTGGGCAGCTCCTACTACCAGGACTGGGAGGGCCAGCAGCAGTTCGTCACCCACGACCCGCTCGGCAACGCCGTCGACCCGCGGCACCCCTGGAACCAGCACACCATCCCCGCGCCGCAGAAGCGCGACTTCGGCGACAAGTACAGCTGGGTGATGTCGCCGCGCTGGTTCGACGGCAAGGACCACCTGGCGCTGGACACCGGCGGCGGCCCGCTCGCCCGGTTGTGGTCGACCGCCCTCAACGGCCTGGTCGACCTGGGCTATGTGAAGGCCACCGGCCACAGCGTGGTCATCAACCTGCCCCGGACGCTCACCAAGCCGGAGACCACCCTCGAGTGGAAGATCCCGCAGTGGAGCAACGCCCTGGAGCGCAACCGGGCCCGCACCTACTTCCAGGCCTACGCCGCCGCCTGCGCCCTGCACTTCGCCGAGAAGGGTCTGGAGGAGGTCCGCGCGGGCCGCACCCAGACGTGGGAGAAGTTCGAGGTCCCGGACGAGAGCATCGGCGTCGGCTTCACCGAGGCGGTGCGCGGTGTGCTCTCGCACCACATGGTCATCCGCGACGGCAAGATCGCCAACTACCACCCGTACCCGCCGACCCCGTGGAACGCCAGCGTCCGCGACAGCTACGGCACCCCGGGCCCGTATGAGGACGCGGTGCAGAACACGCCGATCTTCGAGGAGAACCCGCCGGAGAACTTCAAGGGCATCGACATCATGCGGGCCGTGCGCAGCTTCGACCCGTGTCTGCCGTGCGGCGTGCACATGTACGTCGGCGGCGGGCGCACCGTGGAGAAGCTCCACGTCCCCACCGGCCTGAGCGGTATGGCCGGATGAGCGCCGAGCAGACGGCGCGGCGCGTCGAGGAGATCCTCGACGCGTTCGCGGCCACTGGCGACGACGAGACGGCGCGCGCCGCGGAGGAACTGGTGCGCACCCTCATGGAGTTCTACGGCGCGGGCCTGACCCGCGCGGTCTCGCTGCTGAAGAACGGGGCGGCCGACCCGCTCGCCGTGCTGATGGCCGACGAGATGGTGGCGGGGCTGCTGACCCTGCACGACCTGCACCCCGAGGACACCCTCACCCGGGTCGGGCGCGCCGTGGAGGCGGCCCGTGCCGGCGCGACGGTGGGCATCGAGCACTTCGACCCGGAGACCGGCACGCTGCGGCTGAGTGCCCGCGAGGACGGCGGCTGCGGCTGCCCCAGCACCATGGACGCCACCCGGCAGCGCATCGAGGCCGCGCTGTCCTGCTTCGCCCCGGAGGTGGCGGTGGTCGAGATGCCGCGCTCCGGTCCGGCGGCGGGAGAGCCCGCGCTGCTGCAGATCGGCGACCGTCCGCCGGGGGCGCCGTGAGCGGGCGGGCCCGCGGAACAGGACTGCGCCGCTTCGTCACGCCCCGGCAGCCCGCGCCCGAGCGCTGCGAGCTGTGCGGGGTGGAGCTGACGGGCCCGCACCGGCATCTGGTCGACACCGGCAACCGCGCGCTGGCCTGCGCCTGCGTCCCGTGCGCGCTGCTGTTCGAACGGCCCGGGGCGGGCGGCGGGCGTTTCGCCTCGGTGCCCGACCGGGTGCTGAGCGACCCGGGCTCGGTGCCCGACGCGGCCTCATGGCAGCGGCTGCGCATCCCCGTCTCGGTCGCCTTCTTCTTCCACAACTCGGCGCTCGACCGGCCCGTGGTCCTCTACCCGAGCCCGGCCGGCGCCACCGAGAGCGAGGTCGACCCCGACACCTGGCGGGCCGTATTCGGCGGCTCGCCGCTGGCCGACGCGCTGCGACCGGACGTGGAGGCGCTGCTGGTCCGCCGGGACCGCGACGGCGGCGGAGACGACAGCGGCGGCACGGGTGGCTCCGGCGAGTGCTTCCTCCTCCCGGTCGACCGGGCCTATGAGCTGGTGGGCCGGCTCCGTCTGAACTGGCAGGGATTCGACGGCGGTTCCGGCGCCCGCGCCGAGTTGGCCGCCTTCTTCGACGACGTGAGAGAGCGGGCCGCCTCGGCGCCGCGGGAGGGGTTGCCGACGTGACCGAGCTGGACTTCGGCTGCACGGGGGTACGGGCCGATCCGTACGCCGCCGGACCGACGCTGGTCTTCCGGCTGCGGATCACCGCGCACGGCGGGGAGCGGGTGCACGCCCTCGCGCTGCGCTGCCAGTTGCGCATCGAGCCGGCGCAGCGGGCGTACGGCCACACGGAGGAGCGGGGTCTTCGTGACCTGTTCGGCGGGCGCGAGCGGTGGGGCAGCACGCTGCAGCCGCTGCAGTTCGCGCAGGTGGCGCTGATGGTGCCGGGCTTCACCGGGGAGACCGAGGTGGACCTGCCGGTGCCGTGCACCTACGACATGGACGTCGCCTCGACGAAGTACTTCGAGTCCCTGGAGGACGGTGAGGCGCCGTTGCTCCTGCTCTTCTCCGGCACGGCCTTCGCCGGGCCCGGCGGCTTCCAGGTGCGGCCGGTGCCCTGGGACAAGGAGGCCGTGTGCCGCATGCCGGTGGCCGTGTGGCGCGAGGCGATCGACGCCCACTTCCCCGGGTGCGGCTGGATCCGGCTCCCCCGCGCCGCGCTGGAGTCGCTGCGCTCCTTCCGCAGCGCGCACGCCCTGCCCTCGTGGGAGGCGACCGTCGACGCCCTGCTCGCCCGCGCCGCGGCTACGGCCGGGGGTACGCGGTGACGGCCGCCGAGGATCGTTTCGCGACCGCCCGCCAGGCGGCCGACGCCGTGCTGTTCGAGGGCTATGTGCTCTATCCGTACCGGGCGTCCGCGGCGAAGAACCGGATGCGCTGGCAGTTCGGGGTGCTCATGCCCCCGGCGTGGGCGGCAGCGTCCGGCGAACCCGTCCTGCAGCGGACCCAGATCCTCATGGAGCCGCGCGCCGACGCCGTGCTCCACGCGGAGTTGCGCTTCCTGCACGCCCAGCGGCGCACGGTGGAACGGATGCTGCTCGACGGCGAGTTCGAGCCGACCGACGAGCTCCGGTTGCCCGACCGGGTGCTGGTGCCCTGGGACGAGGGCGTGGAGGAACGCGTCGACGTGTCCGTCGACATCGCGGCGCTCACCGCGCAGGACGTCGTCCTGCCCTTCACCGTCCCGGCGACGGAGGACACCGAGCTCCTGACCGACGCCTACGGCCTCACCGCCGGGCGCGTCATGCGCCGCCGGGCCCCTCTCGAGGGCGTCCTGCGGATCTCCGCGGAGGAACTGCCCGGCCCCTACCGGGTGCTGCGGCTGACCGCGGTCGCCGAGAACACCGGGGGCGCCGTCGCAGCCTGCCGGGAGGAGGCGCTGCCGCACGCGCTGGTCTCGGCCCATCTGATGCTCGGGCTGACCGCGGGCTATTTCGTGTCGATGACCGACCCGCCGGAGTGGGCGAAGGCCGCCGTCGCCGAGTGCCGCAACGAGAACACCTGGCCGGTGCTGGCGGGGGACGACGCCGCGGCGAACGTGGTGCTGTCCTCCCCCATCATCCTCGAGGACCATCCGCGGATCGCACCGGAGAGCCCGGGCGCGCTCTACGACGCCACCGAGATCGACGAGATCCTGGCCCTGCGAACCGCCGCCCTCACCGACGAGGAGAAGCTGCAGGCGCGCGGCACCGACGACCGCGCCGCGGCGGTGATCGACCTCGCCGACTCGATGCCGCCGGAGGTGATGGAGCGTCTGCACGGCGCGGTGCGCGGGCGGCGCGCGGTCGCCACCGCGCAGACGCCCTCCGGCGCGGTGCCCGAGACCCCCTGGTGGGACCCGGGCGCCGACGGCTCGGCCGACCCGCTCCGGGACCGCGCCCTGGTCGGCGGCACCTGGGTGTCGGCCGGCAGCCGGGTCGTGCTGCGCCCCGGACTGCGGCGCACCGACGCGCAGGACCTCTTCCTGCAGGGGCGCAGCGCCCAGGTGGAGGCCGTACTGCACGACGTGGACGGCGGGGTCCACCTCGCGGTCACCGTCGACGGCGACCCCGGCGCGGAGATCCGGCGCGAGCAGGGCCGCTTCCTCTACTTCCAGCCGGACGAACTCGCACCCCTGGAGGACATATGAGCGCCGGAGGCGTGCTCGTCGCGGGCATCGGCAACATCTTCCTCGGCGACGACGGTTTCGGTGTGGAGGTGGTGCGCCGGCTGTCGCGGCAGCCGCTGCCCGACGGCGTCCGCGTCACCGACACCGGCGTACGGGGCGTGCACCTGGCGTACCAGCTCCTCGACGGGTACCGCAGCGTCGTCCTGGTCGACGCCGTGGCGCGCGGCGGCGCCCCCGGCACACTGCACGTCATCGAGACGCCGCCGCCGGGCGCGGACGGCCCGGGCGACCTCCTCGTCGACGGGCACCGGATGACCCCGGACACCGTGCTGGCGCTGCTCGACACCCTCAGCGCCGGAACGGGCGCCCCCAAGCCCTCGCGGGTCCTGGTGGTGGGCTGCGAGCCGGCCTGCCTGGAGGAAGGCATCGGCCTGAGCGCCCCCGTCGCCGCCGCGGTGGACGAGGCCGTGCGCCTGGTGCTGCGGGTCGTCGGCGAGGAGTGCGGCCGGCCCGCGGACCCGCACACGGTGGCCTGAGCGGCCGCCGCGGCAGCGGAACCCGGACATCGCAAACCAGCGACGAGCAGAAAGGAGCACCCCGCCATGTGGAAGATCGCCCTGGGCGTGGTGGGCGCGGCCGTGGCCGCCCTCGCCGTGTCGCGCGTCCTGCCGGACGTCAAGCGCTACCTGCACATCCGGTCGATGTGAGGCCGAACGGGTAGGCCGTCGCCGGCCCGGCGGCGTGGCGGTCCGGGGCCCCCGGCCGGCGGGCCTTCAATGGAGCCGCGTGAGCCGCCGGCACCGCACGCCGGACCGCCCGCCGGCCACCGGCAGCCGGGGTCCGGCCGGCCCCGCACACCGGAGAAGAGACCGATGCACGAGATGTCCATCGCAGTGGCGGTGGTGGAGCAGGTCGAGGAGGCCGCCGCCCGGCTCGCTGACGACACGGGTGCGGTTCCCCGTGCACAGTCCGTCCATCTGGAGGTCGGGGAACTCGCCGGAGTCGTGGCGGACGCCCTGCTCTTCAGCTTCGACCTCGCCTGCGCCGGCACCGTGCTGGAGGGCGCGGCCCTCACCACCGACACCGTCGCGGGCCGGGCCGGCTGCACGCGCTGCGCACGGGTCTGGCCCACCGGCATGCCCCCGCGGCTGAGCTGCCCGGGCTGTGACGGCGCGGCGACCGAGCTGCTGTCCGGCCGCGAACTGCGGATCACCGAGGTGCGGTGGGCCGAGCGGAGCCGGCCGGCCGCCCCACTCCCCGAGGAGCGCTGAGAGCCATGTGCAAGGTGACCGATCTGCGCCAGTCCGTGCTCGCCAGGAACGACCGCGGCGCTCAGGCACTGCGGCAGGAACTGGCCGCCCGCGGGACCGTGATGGTGAATCTGCTATCGAGCCCCGGCAGCGGCAAGACGGCGCTGCTGGAGTCGGAACTGGGGCTGGCCCGGCTGCGGGGGGTACCCGTCGCGGCACTCACCGCCGACCTCGCCACCGAGAACGACGCGACCCGGCTGGCCCGCTCCGGCGCGCCTGTGCGGCAGGTGCTCACCGACGGGCTGTGCCACCTGGAGTCCGCGATGGTGCGCGCACACGTCGACACCTGGCTGCCGGAGGGCACCCGCCTGCTGTTCGTGGAGAACGTCGGCAACCTCGTCTGCCCCGCCTCGTACGACCTCGGGGAGTCGCTGCGCGTCGTGCTGGCCTCGGTCACCGAGGGCGAGGACAAGCCGCTGAAGTACCCCACGGCCTTCGGCCTGGCGCATCTGGTGGTCGTGACGAAGTACGACATCGCCGAGGCTGTCGGCTTCGACGAGGCGGCCTTCCGCGGGGCCGTGGCCCAGGTCAACCCGGGTGTGGAGGTGGTGCTCACGTCCTCGCGGGCCGGCGAGGGCGCGGGTGTGCTGCTGGAGCGGGCGCTGGCCGTCCACGCGGGAGCACCCGTGCACCGCCCGGTAATGGCGCGTACCGCGGTGGCCGACGGCCACGGGCAGGCCCACGGACACGGGGACGCGCACGATACAGAGCACGGACACGGGCATGCACACCCGCAGGAGCACCGGCACCCGCACGCGCGCCCGCACGGGGACGTCGTCGACCCCACCCGCTCTCCGGGCCACACGAACTGATGCCGGCTCAGCCGGAGTCCGCGGCCCCGAGCGCGCAACGCCGCCAGGTGCTGGTCCAGGGGGTCGTGCAAGGGGTCGGCTTCCGGCCGTTCGTGTTCGGACTCGCCCGTGAGCTGGGGCTCGCGGGCCATGTCGGCAACACCGGCGACGGGGTGGTCGCCGAGGTCGAGGGCACGCCCGCCGCCGTCGCGGCCTTCTGCGACCGGCTGCGGTCGGAGGCGCCGCCGCTGGCGGTGGTGGAGTCGGTGTCCCACCGCCCGCTCCCCCCGGCGGGCGGCACGGACTTCACCATCAGCGCCTCGCGCCCCGGTGGAGCGTCCTCCCGCACCCTGGTCTCCCCCGACACGGCCACCTGCGAAGCGTGCCTGGCCGAGTTGCGCGACCCCGCCGACCGCCGCCACCGGCACCCGTTCATCACCTGCACGCACTGCGGCCCCCGCTTCACCATCGTCACCGGCCTGCCGTACGACCGCCCCCACACCACGATGGCCCGCTTCCCGATGTGCGCGAGGTGCCGGGCCGAGTACGAGGATCCCGCCGACCGCCGATTCCACGCGCAGCCGATCTCCTGCCACGACTGCGGTCCCCGCCTGCGGCTCGTCCTGCCCGGCGCGGAACGTGCCGGGCAGGAGGGGGATCCGGTCGCGCGGGCGCGGCGGCTGCTGGCGGCGGGCGCCGTCGTCGCGGTGAAGGGCCTGGGCGGCTACCACCTGGCCTGCGACGCGGACAACGAGGAGAGCGTGCGGCTGCTGCGGCGGCGCAAGGGCCGGGGCGACAAACCGTTCGCCCTGATGGCGCGGGAGCTCGCGGACGTCGAGCGGCTGGCCCACCTGGAACCGGCGGAGCGGACGTTGCTGACCGGCGCCCGCCGGCCGATCGTCCTGCTGCGGCGCCGCGCGGGGGCGCGCGACGTGGCGGAGGCGGTGGCGCCGCGGGTGGCC
The DNA here is from genome assembly GCF_057707665.1 of Actinacidiphila sp. bgisy167. Lineage (NCBI taxonomy): Bacteria > Bacillati > Actinomycetota > Actinomycetes > Kitasatosporales > Streptomycetaceae > Actinacidiphila > Actinacidiphila sp. bgisy167. Next base: position 47,729 of record NZ_JBYIQP010000028.1, read on the forward strand.
GATCTCGGGTTGATGCTGCCGTACACGCCCGTCCACCATCTGCTGCTGGGGCTGCCGGGCGATCCCCCGGGGCCCCGGCTGCTGGTGATGACCAGCGGCAACCTGGGCGGGGAGCCCATCGTCACCGACGACGAGGAGGCGCTGGAGCGGCTGGCGGGCCTGGCCGACGCGTGGCTGGCGCACGACCGGCCCATCCACGTGCCGTGCGACGACTCGGTGGTGCGGATCTGCGACGGGGAGGAACTGCCCGTGCGCCGCTCACGCGGCTACGCCCCCTTCCCGGTGCCGCTGCCCGTGCCCGTCCGGCCGGCGCTCGCCGTGGGCGGCGACCTGAAGAACACCTTCTGCGTGGGAGAGGGCCGGCACGCCTGGCTGTCGGCCCACGTCGGCGACATGGACGACCTGGCGACCCTGAGCGCGTTCACCGCCGCCGAACGCCAATTGGAGCAGATCACCGGGGTCAGGCCGGCGCTGCTCGCCGCGGACCGGCACCCCGGCTACCGCTCGGTGGGCTGGGCGCGGCGCGCCGCGGGCGACCGGCCGCTGCGGCAGGTGCAGCACCACCACGCGCACGTCGCGGCGGCGATGGCCGAGGCGGGGCTGGACGGCACGAGCCCGGTGATCGGGGTCGCCTTCGACGGCACCGGATACGGCGACGACGGCGCGGTGTGGGGCGGCGAGTTCCTGCTGGCCGACTACGACGGCTTCCGGCGGCCCGCGCACCTGGCGTATGTGCCGCTGCCCGGCGGGGACGCGGCGGTACGCCGCCCCTACCGTATGGCGCTGGCTCATCTGCGGGCGGCCGGTCTGCCGTGGTCGCCCGGCCTGCCGTGCGCGGACGCCTGCCCGAAGGCCGAACGCGTGATTCTGGCAGCTCAGTTGGAGCGCGGACTGCACTGCGTCCCGACGTCGAGCATGGGCCGGCTCTTCGACGCCGTCGCCTCCCTGGCGGGCGTGTGCCACGAGGCCGGTTACGAGGCGCAGGCGGCCGTCGAGCTGGAGGCCGCGGCCGTGGCGGCGGGCGGGCTGCCCGCCGGGGGCTACGCCTTCGCGCTGCGCTCCGGGGCCGGCGCCGCCGGGGCCACCGCCTGCGACCCCGGGCCGGTGCTGGCCGCTGTCGTCGCCGACCTGGCCGCGGGAGTGCCCGCCGGGGTGATCGCCGGGCGCTTCCACCGGGCGGTGGCCGACCTGGTCGTCGGTGTGTGCGCCGCCCTGCGGGAACGCGAGGGCGTCTCGACGGTGGTGCTCAGCGGCGGTGTCCTCGCCAACGCGCCGCTGTCCTCCGCGTGCGCGCGCGATCTGCGCGCCGACGGGTTCACGGTGCTGCGGCACCGGCTCGTGCCGCCCAACGACGGCGGTCTGGCGCTCGGCCAGCTCGTCGTCGCGGCCCGCGGCGGCCGCCCGACCCCCCACCCACAGCGAGGAGACAGCTGATGTGCCTGGCGGTACCCGGCAAGGTGCTGGAGATCGAGGATCGTGACGGCACCAGGATGGCGACCGTCGACTTCGGCGGCGTGGTGAAGGACGTGTGCCTGGAGTACCTGCCCGACCTGCGGGTCGGCGAGTACGCCATCGTCCACGTCGGCTTCGCGCTGCAGCGGCTCGACGAGGAGTCGGCGCGGCAGACGCTCGCCCTCTTCGGCGATCTCGGGCTGCTGGAGGAGGAGTTCGGCGACGCCTGGCAGCAGGCGTCGGCCGAGGCGGGAACGACGGCGGAGGCGGAGCGGTGAAGTACATCGACGAGTTCCAGGACCCGGAGCTGGCGCGGAGACTGCTGGACGACATCCACGCGACGGTGACCAGGCCCTGGGCGCTGATGGAGGTGTGCGGCGGCCAGACCCACACCATCATCCGGCACGGCATCGACCAGCTCCTGCCGAAGGAGGTGGAACTCATCCACGGCCCCGGCTGCCCCGTCTGCGTGACCCCGCTGGAGGTCATCGACAAGGCGCTGGAGATCGCCTCCCGCCCCGGGGTGGTCTTCTGCTCCTTCGGCGACATGCTGCGCGTCCCCGGCACCGGGCGCGACCTGTTCGGCGTCCGCGGCGAGGGCGGTGACGTGCGCGTCGTCTACTCGCCGCTCGACGCGCTGCGGATCGCCCGGGAGAACCCGGACCGGCAGGTCGTCTTCTTCGGCATCGGCTTCGAGACCACCGCCCCGCCCAACGCGATGACGGTGTACCAGGCGCGCAAGCTCGGCATCGGCAACTTCAGCATGCTGGTCTCCCACGTCCGCGTCCCCCCGGCCATCGAGGCCATCATGCGCTCGTCGGACTGCCGCGTGCAGGGTTTCCTGGCGGCCGGTCATGTCTGCAGCGTGATGGGGACGGAGGAGTACCCGCCATTGGCGGACGGCTTCGGTGTGCCCATCGTCGTCACGGGCTTCGAGCCGCTGGACATCCTGGAGGGCGTACGGCGCGCGGTGCGGCAGTTGGAGCGCGGTGAGTTCCGGGTGGAGAACGCCTACCCGCGCGCCGTCCGCCCGGAGGGCAACCCCGCGGCCAAGGCGATGCTCGCGGACGTCTTCGAGGTCACCGACCGCGCCTGGCGCGGGATCGGCGTCATCCCCGACAGCGGTTGGCGGCTGTCGGAGCGCTACCGGGAGTACGACGCCGAGCACCGGTTCTCCGTCACCGGCATCACCACGAGGGAACCGGCGGCCTGCCGCAGCGGCGAGGTGCTGCAGGGGCTGATCAAGCCGCACCAGTGCGAGGCGTTCGGCGGTGCCTGCACCCCGCGCACCCCGCTGGGCGCCACGATGGTCTCCAGCGAGGGGGCCTGTGCCGCGTACTACCTCTACCGCCGGCTCGGCGGGACGACCACACCCTTGGAGGCGAGCCCCGTTGGCTGACAGCGTCGACATCGCGAGGACCCCCGCGGCCCCGGACTTCTCCGGCTGGACCTGCCCGGTGCCGCTGCGCGACCAGCCGCGGGTGGTGATGGGCCACGGCGGCGGGGGCGTGCTGTCTGCGGAACTCGTTCGGCACGTCTTCGCCCCGGCCTTCGGCGGCGAGGCGCTGTCGGCGCTCGCCGACTCGGCGACCGTGACGCTGGGCGGGGCCCGGATCGCGTTCTCCACCGACTCGTACGTGGTGCGGCCACTGTTCTTCCCCGGCGGCAGCATCGGCGACCTCGCCGTCAACGGCACCGTCAACGACCTGGCCATGAGCGGGGCCAGGGCCGCTTTCCTCTCCTGCGGCTTCATCCTGGAGGAGGGCGTGGAGATGCCGGTGGTGGCCCGGGTCGCCGAGGCGCTCGGCGCGGCCGCGCGCACCGCGGGGGTGGAGGTCGTCACCGGGGACACCAAGGTGGTCGAGGCCGGTCACGGGGACGGGTTGTACATCAACACCGCGGGCATCGGGCTGGTCCCCGAGGGGGTCGACATCCGTCCGCAGCGGGCCGCGCCGGGTGACGTCGTCATCGTCAGCGGGGAAATCGGGGCGCACGGCGTCGCCGTGATGAGTGTGCGCGAGGGCCTGGAGTTCGGGGTCGAGATCACGAGCGACACGGCGGCGCTCGGCGGCCTGGTCGAGGCGGTGCTGCGCGTCACGAAGGACGTGCACGTGCTGCGTGACCCCACGCGCGGCGGTCTCGCCGCCGCCCTGAACGAGATCGCGGCCGCCTCGGGCGTCGGCGTGGCCCTGCAGGAGCGGGCGGTGCCCGTGCCGCCCGCGGTCGCCAACGCCTGCGCGGTGCTGGGTCTGGACCCGATGTACGTCGCGAACGAGGGCAGGCTCGTGGCCTTCGTGCCCCGCGCGGTGGCCGACGAGGTGCTGGCCGCGATGCGCGCGCACCCCCTGGGGGCCGACGCGACCGTCATCGGCGAGTGCGTGGCGGAGCACGCGGGCATGGTCGTCGCCCGTACGGGCCTGGGCGGGACGCGCGTGGTGGACCTGCCGCTGGGCGAGCAGCTGCCCCGTATCTGCTGACGCTCCCGCCACGCGGGCACCCTGGCCGGGCGGGGGCGGGTGCCGTCCCCGCCCGGCCCTCCCCTGCGTTTTGTGTTGCCGGGTCGTCGCGGGCTCCTCGCGCCGCCGGAGACCGGGGGAACCGGGTGGTCTCCCTTGCCGACGGCCGCCCCTCCCCCAACGGGACGCCGGCCATCGCGACAGGCCCCGAGGGCGCCCACCGCCCCTCGGGCACGATCTCGCCGGTGCGCGCGCTGAGGGCCGCGGGGACTCCGTGCGCCTGAGGAAGGCACTGCTCCGGACCGGGGGCCCGATGGCCGGCGGAGCGGGCGGCCTGAGCCGCGGATCGCGGCACGGCACGTTCCTTGGGGATCGCCGTGGTCCTCGTCGCCGCGCCCTCGCCCCGCCCCGATGCGGAACAACTCCGGCTTGCCGTCATGGTGTTGAGCGGGTTCCGCATGGCGATCAACGGCGTGGACAGTGGGTTCCGAAGGGTCAGCCGGGGCGTCCGCGCCGTCGGGGACGTATCCCAGGGGCCCCACGAGAACGGCGGCAGCGGAGGGGGACCGGGTAGCCGGACCGAAGCGACCGGGCGGGCGGCGTCCGTCCCGGCGACGCCCTCGGCGCACGCGCGCCGCGCGCCGCACCCGCGCGGCACGGGAGGCATGCGGTGGGACGGCGCGGCGGGGGCGACGGGTCGGCCGACACGCTCGTGACTGTGCGTCAGTCCTTCGTCGTCGCGGATCTGGCACCGCGTCACCTGTACGCCGGAAGCCCCCGCTTGCTTGCCGGCGATGCCCAGGCACGCGTGTGACCTGGAGGGACGCGCGGCGCCGGCAGGCACGCTCGGCTGTGCGGGTGGGATACGGCGTCGTCCTCGAGTGGCGCGCAGAGCGGGCCGCTGTTTTGCTCCGCGTGAGCCGCCCGTCAACGGGACGGCTCTTCTCTCCCACTGTTTCGACTCGGAGGCTGCCTCATGCCTACAACACGCGTTCTTGGCGGTGTCGCCATGGCCGCGGCCCTCATCGGTGTCACTGTTCCCTCTGCTTCCGCCAGCGACATCTCCGATGCGTGGGTCACCCCCTACTACGCCGTCCCCGGCATGCGGCTGACCGTCACGACCACGGCCTGCGGTCGCGACGCCAACTACTCCAAGGGCCAGTCCGAAGCCGGCGGCCAGGTCAACCTGCTGCCCCTGGGCAGGAGCGGCCTGCTGGCGGGCAGCTTCCGCGTGCCGAAGAACACCCGGCCCGGCTGGTACACCGTGACGGTGCGGTGCCCGCCGCGCATCCAGACCAAGGCGTCCTTCCGCGTGGTCGGCGGATTCGGGCGCGGATTCTCCGGCCTGGACCGCGGCTTCTCGGGTTCGGGCCGAGGCTTTTCCGGCCTCGACTGCGACGACTTCGGCCTTGCCGGCCGGCGGTCCGGCGGTCGCTGATCAAGGGGCCCGGCTCTTCGGATCGCCGCCCCGGCCGCCGCGCACCCAGACGGTGGCGCGGCCGGGGCGGCGGGGCCCGCGCGGACACCCCGCACCGACATCTTTCACGCTTCCAGGTGGCGATCGGCGTCCGGACGGATGAATGTGGAGGAAAGAGGGGGCGCGCGGCCCGCGAGGCGGCCCGCCGCGGTCGTGGCGGCGCGTGAACGAGGAGACGGACATGCGAGAGAACGAGATGGGTGACGAGGTCTACCAGCCGGACGGGTCAGAGGTCCAGGACGACGCCGGGCTGCTGGAACCTGAGGACACCCTGGACTACCACGGTGTCGACCAGATACTCGACGAGGGCTACTCACCGCCGGAGCGGCCCTGGGCGGTGAACAAGCCCGCCACCACAGCGGCGGGCCGCCTGCGGGGCGAGACACTCGACGAACGCCTGGCCGAGGAACTCCCGGACCTGCCGATCCCCGACGGCGACGGCATCGGGGACACCTGGGACACCGACGGGGAGCTGATCGACGGCGAGGTCGGCGGGCCCCGCGCCGGGCGGCTGCTCGCCCCCGACGAGGGGACCCACTACGACACCGAAGGGCTGGTCGCCCAGGACATCGGCATCGACGGGGCGGCCGCCTCCGCCGAAGAGGCCGCGATGCACCTCCTCCCGGAGTCCGAGGACTACTGACCCCGTCCCGTCCAGGCAGCGCACCGCTCACCCGACCTCAGGGCCGCCCTCCCCCGCACCGCTCCCACCGCCCGGCGCCTTCCCCCGCGCGGGCGGCGTTCCACGCACGGGCACCTCACCGCTCTCCAACGGCGGCCCGTCGATCGCGCAGTAGTGCCTGCACTCCGGGACCGGCTCCGCCGGCTCCCCTGGCGTCTCACGCAGCACATCCGACCCGGAGACCGACCAGGCCGATCCCGGTGGTCTCGCCGGAGAGCCCGCTCACCCGACCTCAGGGCCGCCCTTCCCCGCACCGCTCCCACCGCCCGGCGCCTTCCCCCGCGCGGGCGGCGTTCCACGCACGGGCGCCTCACCGCTCTCCAACGGCGGCCCGTCGATCGCGCAGTAGTGCCTGCACTCCGGGACCGGCTCCGCCGGCTCCCCTGGCGTCTCACGCAGCACGTCGGAGCGGATGCCGAACCAGGCCAGCAGCGCGCCCACCACCAGCATCCCGGCGCAGATCACGACGGCGACACGGAAGCCGCGGCCGAAGGCGGCAGGGTCCCGGTAGTCGTCGCCGGAGAGTCCGGCCAGCAGCGGCAGGGCCGCCACCGCGAGCAGGCCCGCCGCCCGCGCCACGGCGTTGTTCACCCCGGACGCCGTGCCCGCGAGCCGGACGTCGGCCGCGCCGAGGACGGTGGCGGTCAAAGGGGCGACGGTGGCCGTCAGGCCCAGGGCGAAGACGCACACTGCGGGCAGGACGTCGGCGGCGTAGGAGGTGTCGGCGCCGATCCGCAGCATCAGCAGCAGGCCGACAGCGGAGACCGCCGGGCCCACCGTCATGGGGATGCGAGGACCGATGCGCTCGGCAAGTCGGCCCGCACGCTCGGACAGCGCCAGCATGATGACCGTGATAGGCAGCAGCGCCGTCCCGGAGGCCAGCGGGGAGTAACGGGCCTGCGTCTGCAGCTCCAGCACCAGGAAGAAGAACAGGCCGCCCAGTGCCGCGTAGACCGCGAAGGTGACCAGGTTCGCCGCGGTGAACTGGCGGTTCGCGAACAGGCTCGGCGGCAGCATCGGGTGCGGGCTGCGCCGCTCGGTCACCACGAATCCGGCGAACGCCGCCAGGCCCACGGTGGCGGCGACGGACACGGCCGCGACGTCCGGGTGGCTGCCGCCCGCGGCGATCAGGGCGTAGGTGACTCCCGCGAGCCCGACCGCTCCGAGCACGGCGCCGGCCGCGTCGAATCCACCGGTGGCGCACTCGTCGCGGCTCTCGGGGACGTGGCGGGCGGCGACGGCGACGACCAGGGCCGCCAGCGGGAGGTTGATGAAGAACACCCAGCGCCAGCTGACGGCGTCGACCAGCCACCCGCCGAGCAGCGGCCCCAGCGCCCCCGCGATGCCGCCCAGGCCCGACCACACGCCGATCGCGCGAGCCCGGTCCTGGGGCGCGAAGGACGCCTGGATCAGCGCCAGCGAGCCGGGGGTGAGCAGCGCCCCGCCGACGCCCTGCAGCGCGCGGGCGCCGATCAGCACCTCGATACCGGGCGCGACACCGCACAGCAGCGACGCCAGCGCGAACCACACGGTGCCGACGATGAAGAGCCTGCGCCGCCCGAAGCGGTCGCCGAGCGAGCCGCCGAGCAGGATGAGGGCGGCGAGGGTGAGGGTGTAGGCGTTGATCGTCCACTGGAGGCCGGCGAGAGTGGCGCCGAGATCCTTGCCGATCGTCGGGAGGGCGACGTTGACGACGGTGCTGTCCAGGAGCGTCATGCCCGATCCCAGGACGACCGCCACGAGGACCCAGCGTCCCTCCGCCCCGCCCAGCGTCAGCGTCCCGGTCCGGCCCGCTGTGTTCGCGGCCTCTGTCATCGCAGCCTCCGCCATCCCCGCCGTGACCCGCGGTCCTCACCGAATCTACCCCGGGGGCACGGCGGTCGCGTGGGGGTGCGAAGCGTCCGTGGCACGGCGTCGTCGCAGGCCCGTCGCGCCCTTCGGCCGGAGGACGGCGCGGCTTCACCGGACCGGTGTCGCACGCCGCTCCGGTGCCCCCGGGCAGGGCGCCGCACGGGTGCGAGAAGTCGTCCAGGCACCCGCGCACGGGATACGCGCCGCGGCGCCGTCGCCCACAGGACGCGCGCGGTGGACCGGTGTCGCACGCCGCTCCGGTGCTTCCGGGCAGACGGGCGCGTAGGGTGACGTGACAGGGTGACGTGACGACGGCGCCCGTCGGCGCCGGGAGGAAGCACCATGGCGCACAGCCGGCGGCACAGGCGGGGGCGTGGCCAGGCCGAGCACGGCGTGGCCGTGCGGGTGCCGCAGCGCGCCCTGGACCGGTGCCGGCTGCGGCACCTGCTGGACGCCGTCGGTGCGGTCAGCGCCGACCTGGACACCCGAACGGTGCTGCAGCGCATCGTGGAAGCCGCCACAGACCTGGTCGCCGCGCGCTACGGGGCGCTGGGGGTGCTCTCCGAGAGCGGCGAGGTCGTCGACCTGATCACCGTGGGCGTCGACGACCCGCGGGCGTGCGCCGCCATGGGTCTGCCGCAGGGTCACGGGCTGCTGCACACGATGGTGGACGAGCAGCAGCCGCTGCGGGTGGCGGATGTGGCCGCGGATCCTCGCGCGGCCGGCTTTCCGTCAGGGCATCCGGTCATGGGGACGCTGCTGGGCGTCCCGCTCATCGTGCGCGGCACGGTCTACGGCGATCTCTATGTCGCCGACAAGCTCGACGGCAGGCCCTTCGACGATGACGACGACGGTCTGCTGACGGCTCTGGCCTGTACCGCGGGCGTCATCCTCGAGAACGCCCGCCTGTACGAACGGCTCAAACGCGCTGCCGAGCACTTCCAGCACCGCATGCTGCCCGTCCTGCCCGACCTCTCCCCGCTCAGCGCCGCCGCGCGCTACGAGCCGGCGTCCGAGCTGCCGAAGCTGGGCGGGGACTGGTACGACGCCGTGGTCCTGCCGGACGGCGCGGTCTGCGTCGTGGTCGGTGACGTGACCGGCCACGACATCGAGGCCGCCTTGGTGATGGGTCAGATCCGCAGCATGCTGAGGGCGATCGTCCTGGACCGGGGCGGCCCGCCCGGACTGATCGTGTCCCGGCTGGACCGCGCGTTGACGATGTTCGCCGAGTCACCCACGGCCACCCTGGTCCTCGGTCGCATCGAGCGCGGCCGCGGCGGGGGCGGGGAGTCCACCTTCAGCTGGAGCAACGCCGGGCACCTGCCGCCGCTGCTGGTCGGCGCGGACCGCAGCACGCGCTATCTGGCGCCCGCCCGGCACGGGATCCCGGTGGGCATCGACGCGTCGGTCTCCCGGTACAGCCATGAACGCGTCCTGCCGCCCGGCAGCACCCTGCTGCTGTTCACCGACGGACTGGTCGAGCGCCGCGACCAGGACATCGACACCGGCCTGGCCGACCTCGCCGAGCAGGCCGCCCGCCTGGCCACGGCACCGCTGGAGGAACTCTGCGACAGCGTGCTGGGCCGCAGCAGTCAGGCGCGCGGTGACGATGTCGCCCTGCTGGCTCTGCGCACGCCCGCGGGCGACGGCCCGGCACGGTGAGACGGGCGCTTCACCCTTGCCGGGCACACGGTTCCACACGCAGCGACAAGGCGCCGACGGGCCTCAGCCCGAGGTCGGATGCGGCCAGTTCGCGAGGCTGCCGGGCGAGGGGGCGGACTGCGTCGCATCGGCAGCCGTGGGATAGATCTCGTAGCTCTCGCGCATGCCGGTGAGTTCGAGGATGCGCAGCAGCCTGCTCGAGACGGACGCCATGCACAGCGAGCCGTCGAGTTCCCGCACACGTTTGGTGATCGCCACGATCACGCCGAGCCCCATCGAGTCCATGAACGTCACGAAACCCAGGTCCAGGACGAAGTGGCGGCGTCCCTCGACGAGAAGCCCGAGCACCGCTTCGCGGATCATCGGGGCGGTGTGCGCGTCCACGTCGCCGTCGACCTCGACCACGGTCCAGCCGTTGACGACGTCATAGCTCACCATCATGCTCTCGTGCCGGACGATGTTCGTTCGCATGGTCGTCCCTCGTCACTTCTTCGGACGGCACTTCTCCGGACGGCACTTCTTCGGACGCCGCGGGACCCCTGAGAGGGTTATGCCCGGAGTCGTCGGTTCACACCCGGACGCATGCGGCGAACGCGGATCCGCGGCGCCCCGCGGACCGGCGCGGACTCCAGCGCCGCGTTCGCTCGCGGCACTGTCCGCCGGACGGGACGGCGCGCGAACCCCGTGTGCCGTCCCCGCAGTTCGGACAAGGCAGGGGCTGAGCGGGGGGCGGCCGTGCCGGCCTCGACCGCGCCGCGCGTCTCGCCCGTCACCAGGGGCGGGAGATGTCAGGTCCTGGGGCCCTCGTAGACGTCGTCGCTGCGGCCCTCGGCGAACTCCCACCACGACAGCGGCAGCCAGTCGCCGTTCACGAAGGCGTCCACGGAGGAACCGAGCCCGCTGATGGCCACGCGCGTGCCGACCGGGTACACCCTGCCGGACAGGCCGGGCACGGGGACGAGGAGCGTTCCTGAGCGCTGGGCCATTGTTCCCGCCTTTCTCCGCGGTCAACCGCAATTCGACACATTTACCTGAAGCCTAGCTGGCTTGTCTCGTTCTGCCCAAGGAGGCAGCATGAGAAATAGGTCACGCAAGCCATGAACGACACCAATCGGAGGTGTCCACGTGAAGGCCGTCGTTTACAAAGGACCGTTCGAAGTAGCCGTCGAAGAAGTCGAGAATCCGCGCCTGCAGCACCCCAACGACGTGATCGTCAGGGTGACATCCACCGCGATCTGCGGCTCTGACCTGCACATGTACGAGGGCCGGACCGCCGCGGAGCCCGGCATCGTCTTCGGCCACGAGAACCTGGGAATCATCGACCAGGTCGGCGAGGGGGTCACCACCCTCAAGCAGGGCGACCGCGTGGTCATGCCCTTCAACGTCGCCTGCGGATTCTGCAAGAACTGCTCGGCGGGTTTCACCGGCTTCTGCCTCACGGTCAATCCGGGGTTTGCCGGAGGCGCTTACGGCTATGTGGCCATGGGCCCCTGGCCGGGCGGTCAGGCGGAATACGTGCGCGTACCGTACGCGGACTTCAACTGTCTGAAACTGCCGGAGGGCACCGCCAACGAATCCGACTTCGTGCTCCTGGCCGACATCTTCCCGACCGGCTACCACGGGTGCGAACTCGCTCAGGTATCGCCCGGCGAAAGCGTCTCCGTGTACGGCGGCGGCCCGGTCGGGCTGATGGCCGCGTACTCGGCGTTGCTGCGCGGGGCGGCCAGGGTGTTCGTCGTGGACCGCGTGCAGGAGCGACTGCAGAAGGCCGAGGAGATCGGCGCCATCCCGATCGACTTCACCAAGGGCAACCCGGTGGAGCAGATCAAGGAGCACACGAACGGCGAGGGCACCGACAAGGGAGTCGACGCGGTCGGCTACCAGGCCCAGGCCGGTGGCGCGAACCACGAGGAGCCGGCAGCGGTGCTGAACTCGCTGATCGACACCGTGCGCCCCACCGGAGCCCTCGGCATCCCCGGCCTGTACGTGCCGTCGGACCCCGGAGGCCCGGACGAGCAGGCCAGGAGCGGCCGGCTGCTGGTCGCCATCGGCCGGCTCTTCGAGAAGGGCCTGCGGGTGGGGACCGGGCAGTGCAACGTCAAGCGCTACAACCGGCAGCTGCGCGACATGATCATCGAGGGTCGCGCCCGCCCGAGCTTCGTGGTCTCCCACGAGCTGCCCCTGGCGGACGCGCCGTCGGCGTACGACAAGTTCGACAAGCGCATCGAGGGCTACACCAAGGTCGTCCTCCACCCGGGTCAGGGCTGACCACCGGGTCGAGGCCGACCACCGGGGCGGGACCGACCGCCCGCACAGAGGTGACCGCTCAGCGGCATGGCGAGGCGCCGACTGACCGCACCCGCCGATCGCGCCCAGGGCCCGGCTAGCAGCTCTCCGGGTCCTGGGCGTGAGCGCCGTACGGGCGGGAGGGGCCGACCTCCTCCAGGGTGTACGTGTAGAGGTCGAACTCCACCAGCCCGTCCGCGTCCGTGGTCACCCGCGGCGGGCGGGTCCCCGGATACCGGGAGGCGATGACGTCGGCGACCCTGTGGGCGGTCGCCGCGTCGGCTGCGGCGATGCGCACACGCGCCACGCCCGGTTCGTACAACGGTCCCAGTTTTCCGGTCATGCTGCTCCCCTTGTCACGCACCCGGCGGCGCTTTACCCCTGGAGACAGCCCGTTGGTCGTCGCGGTTGCCCGCGCGGGCTGCGTGCACTCGAAGACGTCGTCCCGGGCTCAGGACAACAGGAAGTCCGCCTTCCCGTCCTTGGCCCCCTGGATGAACATCCTGATCTCGTGGTCCGTGTAGATGAGGGCCGGCCCGTCGGGGTCGGTGGACTGCCGCAGTGCGACCCTGCCGTCGGCCAGTTTCATGGCCTCCACGCAGCTGCCCCCGTTGCCGCCGCTCCACGGCTTGTGCCAGCCCTCGGTGCCGAGGTCGCGGGCGCGCATGCCGTTGTATATGCGGTCGTCCATGTGTGTCAGATCTCCTTGCGGATGCCATCGAGGATGGCTGCGGTGCTGTGTGCGGGCGCGGCTTGCGCGCACATCCGGTCGAGCGCCTCGAGGAACGCCGAGACGTCGTCCACGTCGTCCAGGTAGGCGGCGCCCACCAGGCTCTCGGTGAACACGACGTCCGGCAGCTCGCGGATCTGGAACCGGAAGATGTGGAACGGCCCGTACATCGCCGGGTGCGGCCCGGCGTCGAAGGGCATGATCTGCAGTCTCACCTGCGGCATCTCGCATGCCTCGGCCAGCCGGTCCAGCTGGGCGCGCATCACGTCGGGGCTGCCGATGGGACGGCGCAGCACCGTCTCGTCCATCACCACCCACAGCAGCGGGGCGTCCGGCCGGTCGATCCGCGACTGGCGCTCCCGGCGGAGCGCGACCAGGCGCTCGATCTCCTCCTCGCAGGCCCCGGGGCGGCCGGCCTTCAGCACGGTGCGAGCGTAGTCCTCGGTCTGCAGCAGTCCGGGGACGTAGTGCGGCTCGTAGGCGCGGATGATGGCCGCCTCGCCCTCGAGACTGACGAACGCGCTGAACCAGGACGGCAGCACGTCGCGGTAACGGTGCCACCAGCCGGGGCGGTTGCCCTGCCGGGCGAGGTCGACGAAGGTCGCCGCCTCGGCGGCGTCGACGCCGTACAGCGCCAGCAGTTTCTCCACGTACGGGATGCGCAGGCCGACCTCGGCCTTCTCCATCCGGCGCACGGTGGCATGGGTGACGTCCAGCTCGCGGGCAGCCTGCTCGTACGAGTAGCCCGCCTTCTCCCGCAGGTCGTGGAGGCGTTTGCCGAGGATCACGCGGAGGACGGTCGGCGCCCCGCTCGCCCTCGCCTCAGTCACGCTGCAACTCCCGCATGGCAGCAGTGTGCCATGTCAGGAATGGAAGCCACACCCTGATACTGGCGATTATGTAATTTGCAGAATGACCCTTGCCTTCTGCGCAACCAGTGGCCATAGTTTCCGGTGTGCTCTATGCCATCAGTGCCCGGGACACCTTTCGGCTCCGACTGCCGGCGCAGGCCTCGTCGGTCGGCGTCGCGCGCCGTCAGGTGCGTTCGGCGCTGGGCAGATGGGGGCTCGCCGGACTCGGCGACGACGCCGGCCTGGTGGTAAGCGAACTCTTCACCAACGCCGTGGTGCACAGCGGCAGCGACAACGTCGCGTGCCTGCTCTGGACGGCGGCCGGCAAACTGCACATCGAGGTCGTCGACGAGGGACGCGCGCCCGCGGGGCCGCAGGCGCGCACGGCCGCCGACGGCGACGAGAGCGGCCGCGGTCTCGCTCTCGTCGCCCATTTGGCCGAAGGCTGGGGTGTGCGGCCGCCGGCGCACGGCACCGGTCGCACCGTATGGGCGACCCTCTCCTGCCCCCGCAATGAGGCGCTCCCGCACAGCGGTTGAGCACGGCACGACGACCCCGGCGGTGTGCGCGGGAAGGGTGGACATCGCCGCGGCACGCCGTGATCGGGATGGTGGCTCTCCGCCGCCGGGCATAGGCTTCTCCCGACGGAAAGGCCTTCGGGGGAGCACCGACACCCCCCTGTCTCCGCCCCGGGAGGAACCGCTCACCGCGGTCCCCGCCCGGTTCCGCAACCGGCGCCACCGCGTCCGCTCAGCCCTCAAGCCCCACCGGGCGGTCGGCGTCCGGCAGCGGCCGGCCCGGCGTCCGGCTCACCCGACGCGAAGGAGTGCGCGGTGACACCCGAGAAGTCCACGCGGAACCAGCTCCCCACGGAGCCTGACGATCAGCCCGCCGCGCAGCAGCGGCAGTTGCGCAACCTGGACGTCTGGGCCAGGTCCGCGCCGATCCGGCTGGCCGGTTACGAGGACGACCTGAGCGAATCGCACATCCTGCGCGGTATCGACTGACGCTCCGGCGCTGCTGGTTCACGGGCCGTATGGGCGGCGACGCCCGTACGGCTCCCCGCCCCTCCGGCGACGGCTGCACCACCACCACGTTCGCCTGCTCGCACGTATCGAGGCACTCGGCGACGCGCACCCGGCAGATCCCGGCCGGCTCCCGCCGCAACCGGTCGAGTCGACCGCCGTGGCCGCCGCCGGGAACCTTCCCCGCGCGAGCCCTGGCGCGCCTCTTCAAGGGCCCGCGTCCCCCGCGCCCACGGCACGCCTGCCGGGCGGCTCCATCGCGTAGAGGTCCAGCACCTCGGGCGCCGCGGCACGGCCCGGTCCCCCCGCCCGCACCCAGGCGACGATGTCGTCGACCGCCCCCGCATCGTTGACCAGGCCGAGCCACAGCGGCCGGCCGCCGGCCACGCGCCCCTCCGGCGACGGCTGCACCACCATCACGTTCGCCTGCTCGCACATATCGAGGCACTCGGTGACGCGCACCCGGCAGATCGCGGCCAGCTCCCGCCGCAACCGGTCGAGTTGACCGCCGTGGTCGACACCGGGAATCTTCCCCGTACCGCAGCAGCAGCCCCGGCAGACGGTGACCGTGCAGGCGCTTCGCCCCGGCCCGCCGCCGCTCATGTGAGGGTGATCCGCACGCCCACCGTGCCCTCGCGGCCGCGGCGCAGCCGGCTGCCGAGGAGGGTCAGCCGGCCCAGCAGCCCGTACTTGCCGGCGACCAGGGCGCGGTAGCGCTCCGTCTCCCGGGGGCCGAGGATCTCGGCGCGCGCGGGCATCTGCTCCCCCGTGGGGTTGCCGCGTACGTCGCAGGGGCCGACCAGCACGTCGGCTCGGTTGCGGATCCGCTTGACCTTGCCGGAGTCCGCCGCGGTCCACGCGCCGAGCGCCTCGCCGTCGCGGACCACCCAGACCGGCGTGGGGACGGCGCGGCCGTCCCTCCGGTAGGTGGTGACCAACAGGTACTTGCCCGCCGCGAGCCGGGCGGACGCTCCGTCCTCGATCATGGCCCCAGGCTACGCGGAAACGGCCACCTCGGCCGGTTCCTGGAGCGCCTTGCCCAGGCACACGCTGAGCGGACTGTCCCTGTAGTGGCCGAACTTGGGCACCGGCGTGTAGCCGCAGGAAGCGTAGAGGGCGATCGCCTCAGGCTGCTCCTGCCCCGTCTCCAGGACCATCCGCCTGCGGCCCGCCGCGGCGGCGCCGGCCTCCAGCGCGGCCAGCATCCGGCGCGCGAAGCCCCGGCCGCGGGCCTCGGGCACCACATACATCCGCTTGACCTCGGCGTCGCCGTCCTCAAAGCCCTCCGGGGAGGCGTCCTGGCCGCGCCAGCCGCCGGTCGCCACGGGGACGCCGTCGAGGTAGCCGACCATGAATTCGCCCTGGCCGCCGTCGAAGTGGTCGGCGTCCATCGCGGTCTCGTCGGGCCCCCCGTACCGCCGCACGTACTCCTGCTGCACCTGCTCGGTCAGCAGCACGGCGTCGGGGTGGTCGTAGCGCGTCTTCCTGATCTCCACCCGCATATCGTACGGGTGTGCGGCCTACGCCCCGGTACGGGCACCCTCCGGAGGGCCGGTATCGTCCCCGTCATGCTCACCGTGACCACCGTGAACGTGAACGGGCTGCGCGCTGCGGCCAAGAAGGGCTTCCTCCCCTGGCTGGAGGCGACCACGGCCGACGTGGTATGCCTGCAGGAAGTCCGCGCCGAGGCCGCGCAACTGCCCGCGGAGGTCCGCGCCCCCGAGGGCTGGCACGTGCTCCATGCTCCGGCGGCGGCGAAGGGCCGGGCGGGGGTGGCCCTCTACTCGCGGCGGGAACCGGACGCGCGACGGGTCGGGTTCGGCTCGCAGGAGTTCGACGGCTCCGGCCGCTACGCGGAGATCGACCTGCCCGGTGTCACGGTCGCCAGCCTCTACCTCCCCTCCGGCGAGGTCGGCACCGAGCGCCAGGAGGAGAAGGAGCGCTTCATGGCAGCGTTCCTCGGGCACCTGGTCAGGCTGCGCGAGAAGGCCGCAGCGGACGGACGCGAGGTGCTGGTCTGCGGTGACTGGAACATCGCGCACACCGAACGCGACCTGAGGAACTGGCGGGCCAACCAGAAGAACGCCGGCTTCCTCCCGGAGGAGCGGGCCTGGCTCTCCCGCGTCTACGACGAGGCCGGCTACACCGACGTCGTGCGCCACCTCACCCCGGACGGCGAGGGCCCGTACACATGGTGGTCCTACCGCGGGCGCGCCTTCGACAACGACAGCGGCTGGCGGATCGACCTGCACGTCGCCACCCGGGGCCTGGCGGCCCGGGCGGCGTGGACCCGGGTCGAGCGTGCGGCCACCCACCCCGAGCGCTGGTCCGACCACGCCCCGGTGACGGTGGCCTACGATCTCGGCTGACCGGGGAGCGGGCAGTGCGCGGCGGAGCTGCCTGCCCGGTCATCGGGACCAGCCCCGCGGATCCGCGTCGTACAGGGCGCATCTCGCCTGCCACCGGGCGAATCCATCGGTGATGTCATCGGGCGAGTGGCACCACTCGCCCTCACCGGATGAGCCATGCCAGACGACGCCGGGACGGCCTGGATCCCGGCAGAGGTCGAAACCGTGCAGGTACTGCAGAGCCATTCCGACCAGAGGGTCCTCGAAATCCGCGTCTGCCCCCTCGCCCTCCACCCATGGAGTCGCCCACGCATGAACGGCCTCACGGGTCGCTTCCCGCGCGGCCAGCGCACGCCATTGAGCAGCCACTTCGGCACGACCGGGCGGGATCGGCGTCGCATTTTGATCGTCCATGGAGTCACCATCCCAGCCGCTCGAACAAGTGGGCCACCTCGATTCGGCTCATGACCGGCCGGACAGGTCCTGGCCCGGCGGGAGCGGGCAGTGCGCGGCACTCGGTGCCATCGTCCGGGACCGCCGGTGGGCGCCGCCGCCGTATCGTCTAGTCAGCGCCCTTTCCCCGAGGAGTACCCATGGCCCCGCCCGTCGTCCGTTCGCTGCGCGAGCAGATCCGCGAGTACATCGTGGACGGCATCGTCAGCGGGCGGTGGAGCCCCGGGGAGCGGATCGTCGAGCGGGGCATCGCCACCGAGCTGCAGGTCAGCCAGACGCCCGTACGGGAGGCGCTGCGCGAACTGGAGGTCATGCGGCTCATCGAGTCGGCCCCGAACAAGGGCGTGCGCGTGCGCCGTATGACCGCCGCGGACCTGGAGGAGATCTACCCGGTGCGGGCCGGCCTGGAGCAGATCGCCGCGGAGCTGGCCGCGCCCCGCCTGCGGCAGGAGCTGACGGCTCTGGAGGCCGAGGTCGCCTTGCTGCAGAAGGCGGACGAGGAGGGCGACGCCGGGGCGCAGGTGCGGCACACCGTGGCCTTCCATCGCGAGCTGGTGCGGGCCTCGGGCAACAGCGTGCTGCTGCACACCTGGGAGTCGCTGGGCATCGAGGTGTGGACGGCGCTGTCGATCCGCTGGCTCGGCACCCGGCAGCGGCTGTACGCCGAGGAGCACCAGGCGGTGGTGGAGGCCTTCCGCAGGAAGGACCCGCGGGTCGGCGAGCTGGTCAAGGAGCACGTGCTGGGCTGCGCCCCGCAAGGCGGCTGAGCCGGCTTCGTACACCCGTTCCCCTTGGAGGCCGCGCGGGCTGTCGTGTGACCCTCGTCACAGGGCATTTGATCGATCATCGATCACAATTATTGTGGTGCCACAGGGCCCCTGCCCGCACGGACCATCCTGGAAGGCGTTCACCATGACCGACGCCACGCTGAGCGCACTCGACCACCTGCCGGACCCGGACCCGGAGGAAACCGGTGAATGGGCCGCGTCCCTCGACGCGGTCACCCGTGCGGCCGGCCCGGAGCGCGCCGCCTACCTGATGCGCCGCACCTTCGACCACGCACAGGCCTCGGGTCTGTCGGTGCCGTCGCTGCTGGAGACCGAGTACATCAACTCCATCCCGACCGCCGCCGAGCCGGAGGCCCCCTGCGACGAGGAGATGGAGCGGCGCATCGCCGGATGGAACCGCTGGAACGCCGCCGCGATGGTCACCCGCGGCAGCCGCTACGGCCTGGGCGGCCACATCGCCACCTTCGCCTCCGCGGCCTGGCTGTACGAGACGGGCTTCAACCACTTCTTCCACGGCAAGGAGTGGGGGGCCTCCGGGGCCGGGGGCTCCGCGGTGGGCTCCGGCGACCAGCTCTACATCCAGGGCCACGCGTCCCCGGGCGTCTACGCCCGCGCCTTCCTCGACGGGCGGCTGAGCGAGCGGCAGCTGGACAACTTCCGCCAGGAGGCCGGCGGCGACGGCCTGCCGTCCTACCCGCACCCGCGCCGGCTGCCCTGGCTGTGGGAGTTCCCGACCGTGTCGATGGGGCTCGGTCCGCTCGCCGCGATCCAGCAGGCGCGCTTCAACCGCTACCTGACGCACCGCGGCATCAAGGACACCTCCGGCTCGCACGTATGGGCCTTCCTCGGCGACGGCGAGATGGACGAGCCGGAGTCCACCGCCGCCCTCGGCCTCGCCGGCCGCGAGAGGCTGGACAACCTCACCTTCGTGATCAACTGCAACCTGCAGCGCCTCGACGGACCGGTCCGCGCCAACTTCAAGATCGTCCAGGAGCTGGAGGCGAAGTTCCGCGCCGCCGGCTGGAAGGTCATAAAGTCGCTGTGGGGCAGCGCCTGGGACGATCTGTTCGCCCTGGACACCACCGGCGCGCTCGTTCGCCGGCTGCGCGAGGTCCCGGACGGCCAGTTCCAGACCTACGCCACCCGCGACGCCGCCTACATCCGGGAGCACTTCTTCGGTTTCGACCCGGCGCTGGCCGCGATGGCGAAGCTGCTGACCGACGCCAAGATCATCGAGTGCTTCCACACCTCGCGCGGCGGCCACGAGCCGCGCAAGGTGTACGCCGCGTACCACGCGGCCACCACGCACAAGGGCGCGCCGACCGTGATCCTCGCGCAGACCGTCAAGGGCTGGACGCTGGGCCGCGGTTTCGAGTCGCGCAACGCCAACCACCAGATGAAGAAGCTCACGGTCCCCGAGTTCCGCGCCATGCGGGACCTGCTCGAGCTGCCCATCCCGGACAGCGCTCTCTCCGGCGACCTGGTGCCGTACGCCCACCCGGGCGCGGACTCCCCCGAGGTCCGCTACCTGCAGGAGCGCCGCGCGGAGCTCGGCGGCCCCGCCCCCGCCCGCCGGGTGCACCCCGTGGCGCTGCCCGAGCCGTCCGCGAGGCCCTTCGAGGCGCTGGCCAAGGGCTCCGGCGGCCAGGAGATGGCGACCACCATGGCCCTGGTCCGGCTTCTGAAGGACCTGATGCGGGAGAAGGAGAGCGGTCGCCGCTGGGTGCCGATCGTCCCCGACGAGGCGCGCACCTTCGGCATGGAGTCGCTCTTCCCGAGCGCCGGCATCTACTCGCCGCTCGGCCAGACCTACGACCCGGTCGACCGCGACATGCTCCTGTACTACAAGGAGGCGGAGACCGGTCAGATCCTCAACGAGGGCATCACCGAGGCCGGTTCGATGGCCTCCTTCACCGCCGCGGCGACCTCGTACGCGACGCACGGCGAACCGATGATCCCGTTCTACATCTTCTACTCGATGTTCGGCTGGCAGCGGACGGCCGACCAGATGTGGGCCCTCGCCGACCAGCTCGGCCGCGGCTTCCTCGTCGGGGCGACCGCGGGCCGTACGACGATGACGGGCGAGGGACTGCAGCACGCCGACGGCCACTCGCACCTCATCGCGTCGACCAACCCGGCGGCCGTCTCCTACGATCCGGCGTTCGCCTACGAGATCGGTGTGATCGTCCGCGAGGGCCTGCGCCGCATGTACGGCCCCGATGCGGAGGACGTCTTCTACTACCTGACCGTCTACAACGAGCCCAAGATCCAGCCGTCCATGCCGACCGGACCCGGCGTCGAGGAGGGCATCGTCAAGGGCCTGTACCGCTTCCGCGCCGCCGACCCCGCCGGGCTTCCCGCCGACGCGCCGCGGCTGCAGCTGATGGCCTCCGGCACGGCGATCCACTGGGCCCTGGAGGCGCAGCGCATGCTGGCGGCGGAGTGGGGCGTGGCGGCCGACCTGTGGTCGGCGACCTCGTGGAGCGAGCTGCGGCGCGGCGGTCTGGAGTACGACGCGGCCCGGCTGCGCGGTGAGGACGCGCCTCTGCCGCACGTCACGCGCGTGCTGGAGGGGGCCCCGGGCCCGGTGCTGGCGGTCAGCGACTGGATGCGGGCGGTGCCGGACCAGATCAGCCAGTGGGTGCCGCAGGAGTGGCACTCGATCGGCACGGACGGATTCGGCCTGTCCGACACGCGTGAGGCGGCCCGCCGCCACTTCGGCGTGGACCCCGGCTCCGTGGTCGTCGCCGCGTTGGCGGCGCTCGCCGGGCGCGGTGAGGTGAAGCGGGAGACCGTCCAGGAGGCCCGGGAGCGTTACGGGCTCTGAGCCCCATCCCGCCCCGGGTGGGGCCATGGGCCGGGCCGCGCTCCGGCGCCTTCCACACCCCTGCGTCGGCGTCCACGTCTGCGATCGGCTGCGCAGCGCCCGTCCCGGCCGGCGTCCGCGGGTGACGGGTCTCCGGTCACCGGCGATCATGGAACGCCCTTCGGTGGCCGCGCGGTCGTCGTGCCTTCCTCCCGCCGGGTGGACCGCGCCGGCCGCACCCTTCGAAATACCCGCGCACCCGACGTATCGTGGGCTCACGGCGCCGTGTGCCGGGGGACGCGGTCACCGTGACTCCCGATGATCGCGACGGCGGCGCCGGAGGCGGCCATGGCCGATCCCAAGGGCTTTCTCACCACCCCCCGCCGCACCCCGCCACGCCGTCCCGTCTGTGAGCGCGTGCGGGACTGGCACGAGGTCTACACCGGCCAGAGCCTGCTGCCGATCATCTCCGCCCAGGCGGGCCGGTGCATGGACTGCGGCATCCCGTTCTGCCACGACGCCTGCCCGTTGGGGAACCTGATCCCCGACTGGAACGACCTGGTGTACCGCGAGGACTGGGAGGCCGCCGCGGAACGGCTGCACGCCACCAACAACTTCCCCGAGTTCACCGGCCGGCTGTGCCCGGCGCCCTGCGAGAGCGCCTGCGTGCTGACGATCAACGCCGACCCGGTCACGATCAAGAACGTCGAGGTCGCCATCGCCGACCGCGCGTGGCAGGAGGGCTTCGCCCGCCCCCGTCCGCCCGAGCGACCCACCGGGCGCACCGTCGCGGTGATCGGCTCGGGACCCGCCGGGCTGGCCGCCGCCCAGCAGCTGACCCGGGTCGGCCACACGGTGACCGTCTACGAGCGGGCGGACCGGCTCGGCGGGCTCCTGCGGTACGGCATACCGGAGTTCAAGATGGAGAAGCGCCATCTGGACCAGCGCCTGGCGCAGATGCGCGCCGAGGGCACGCGATTCCGCACCGGGATCGAGGTGGGCGCCGACATCGACGCGCGGCAGGTCGTCGCCGAGCACGACGCGGTGCTCCTGGCGGTGGGCGCCACGGCCTGGCGCGAGCTGCCGGTGCCGGGTCGGGAACTGGCGGGCGTCCACCAGGCGATGGAGTACCTGCCGCTGGCGAACCGGGTCCAGGAGGGCGACCTGTCCGAGTCACCGGTCAGCGCGAAGGGCAAGGACGTCGTCATCGTCGGCGGCGGCGACACCGGCGCCGACTGCCTGGGGACCGTGCTGCGGCAGCAGGCGGCCTCCGTCGTCCAGCTCGACATCAACCCGCTGCCCGGGGAGTGCCGGTCCGAGGACGAACCGTGGCCGGTGTACCCGCGCGTCTACCGGGTCTCCCCCGCGCACGAGGAGGCCCGGGAACTGGCCCGGCGCGGTCTGTGGGACCCGGCGGAGCACGGAGGCATGCCGCTGCCGGGCCCGGAGGGCGACGTACGCGTGTTCTCCGCGTCGACCTTCCGCTTCGAGGGCGACGACGAGGGGCACGTGCGGGCGCTCCACATCGTCGGGGTCGAGCCGCGGCACCGCCGCCCGCGGCAGGGCACCGAACGCGTCATCCCCGCCCAGCTGGTGCTGCTGGCGCTGGGCTTCTCGGGGGCCGAGCGCAACAGCGGGCTGGTGGCCCAGCTCGGCCTGGAGTTCGACGACTGCGGCCACGTCGTCCGCGACGCCGACTTCGCCACCGGGGTGGAGAAGGTCTTCGTCGCGGGCGACGCGGGCCGCGGTCAGTCGCTGATCGTCTGGGCGATCGCCGAGGGCCGGTCGGGCGCCGCCTCGGTCGACCGCCTGCTCACCGGCAGCACATGCCTGCCGGCCCCGATCACACCGACGGCCCGTCCGCTCCTGGCGTGACCCCGGCGAACCGCGGACGCGGCTCGAAACCCGCCGCCCGGTAGCAGGCGTCGATCATTCGCATCGACTCCACGGCGTCGTCAGCGTCCGTGGGCACCGCCGCACCGCCACGCACCGCCGCCGCGAAGGCCTCCAGCTGATAGGTGTACGACGAACGCCTGCCCAGCTCCTCGACGCGCTCACCCCCGGCCGTCCGGACCACGACCCGGTCGTCCGTGTGCGGCAGCACGAAGCACGGCGCGGTGGCCTCGCCCCGGCTGCCGACGATGCGCCAGCTCATCTCGAGGGCGTCCGCGTCCATGTGGCAGCGGGCGGACGCGGTGGCGCCGCCCGGGTACTCCAGGTCCGCGTCCAGCCACTCGTCGACGCCCGGCGCGCCGGCGCGCTCGCCGCCGCGGGCGGCGACCAGGCGCGGGGCTCCGCCGGCCCACGGGGCCAGGGACCCGGCCGCGTGCAGCGAGTAGCAGCCGAGGTCCATCATGGCGCCGCCGGCCAGCGGCAGAGACCAGCGCGGGTCCTCCGCGGCGGGGGCCGGGATCCTCATGACGGCCTCCACGTGCCGGAGCTCGCCGAGCTCACCGGACTCCAGCAGCTCGTGCAGGCGCCGGGTGACCGGGTGGTAGAGGTAGTGGAACGCCTCCATGACGACGACGCCCGCCTTGGCGGCCGCGTCCCGCACCTCGATGGCCTCCTCGAGGTTGCTCGCGGAGGGCTTCTCGCTGAGCACGTGCTTGCCCGCGGCGACGGCGGCGAGGTTCCAGGGGCCGTGGAGGCCGTTGGCGAGCGGGTTGTAGACGGCCTCGACCTCCGGGTCGGCGATGACGTCGGCGTAGCTGTCCAGCACGCGCTCGACGCCGTGCTCGGCCGCGAAGCCGGCCGCCCGGGAGCGGTCGCGGGCGGCCACGGCGACGAGCCGGTGCCCGGTCGTGCGGGCCGGGGCGGCGATGGCGGCCCCGGCGATGCGGGCGGCGCCGAGGACGCCGATGCGCAGCGGTTCGGTGGTCATGCGGTGCGTACCTCTTCCATGCGTACGGGTCGGTGTCCCGTGGGACGACCTGCGGGCCTCGGCTGTCCGTCCGGCGCCTCGGCCCCCTCGGCGACGGTACACGGCGCAGGAGTACGGCCGGTCACGGCCCCGGGAGGGTCCGCGCCGGCCCGGTGGCGTCCGCCGGTGCGGGAGGGCGCGGGACTCCCGCCCCGCTCAGGCGGGCAGGGTGAGCAGGCGGTACTCCGAGACCGCGGTGAAGCCGAATCGGCGGTAGAGCGGTTCGCCGGCCGGGCTGGCGAGGAGGGCGGCGAGGCGCGTGCCGCGGTCCTGCCCGACGCGAAGGGCGGCCGCGGTCAGTGCGGCGCCGATGCCGCGGCGGCGGTGCGCCTCCGCGACGTGGACGAGGAAGATGCCCGCCACGCCGTGCGCCGTGATCACGACCGTCGTGCCGACGACCTCGCCGTCCAGCACGGCGGCGAGGCGGACGACGTCCGCGTTGTCCGCGCGCCGGGCCTCGAACCGCACGATGCCCGGCTCCACCTCGGGGGCGATGCCCATCGAGGTGCGGTACGTGGCGACGAGCTCGGCCAGCCGATCCGGGGTCGCGGCCTCCTCGACGCGCAGGCCGGGCAGCGCGTCCAGGGGGTCCGGGGCCCTGTCGAGAGGCCGTGCCATCACCGGCATCGCACCGAGCGAAACCGCCCCGTGCCGCACCAGGGCGTCGGCGGTTCCTTCGGGGCTGTCGGGGCCGGCCCACCACCACCAGGGCACGCCCGCGAGTTCGGTGCGCGCGGTGGTCACGGCGCCGCCGAGCCCGTCCAGGGACCGCACCCGGACCACGCCGTTGAACTGGGGCGTCGCGAGACCGCTGCGGTAGCGGTCGAGGCCGTCGCGCTGTGTCTCACCCCAACCCATCAGATACTGACGAAAGTTGGCAGTGATGCCCGCAAGCGTCTCCGTGTTCGCCGTGCTCAACGCGTCTCCCTGACTAGATGCCCCGCGCACGTATCCTGTCACAGGCGTCATCGACCCGGGGAACCGCACCCCGCGCCGCGCCCCCTCGCGACACCCTCCCGCGAGTGGCCGCCCCACGTGCACCGGTTGGTCCCGCGCGCCCGCTTTCCGCCACGGCGGCATCGTTCACCACAGAGACGCACCACACGTTGACAAACCGCATGTTCCCAACAGTGGGGACATCGCAGGCATGACACGCCCATAGGGTGCTCAACGGTGCCGATGCGCGTGAACCGACACGCGAAGGTGAAGCGGACCGCACGACCTCCGCGACTCGCAGGGGCCGGAGCGTGGAGCACACCGCGCGGCCTCCGGGATGGCCTGGTCCGGGGCGAGCCCCAGAGACAGGCCCGCGAGACGGAACGTGCCGCGGTCGTCGCGCCCCTCGCTTCGGTGCGGTGGGCCCTCGGCGCCCTTCGAACTGTCATGCCGCCCCCGGCGGACGCGGACGTCCCGGCGCTCACCGGCCCCGGCGCGACGCGTACGCCGAGGGACGCGCCGGCGACGTTGCCGCGCCCCTCGGCCGCGACGGCGACACCCTGTGTGTGCCGCTCCTCGTGTGCCCGATGTTCCACATTCTTCGAACATTCGGGTTATTGTGAGGTCCATGGTGGACGGACATGGGGATTCCCACGAGACGAGCGAGATGAGTCTGCCCCGCGTCCTCGCCGCGCTGAGCGATCCGACGCGGATCGGAATCGTGCGCGTGCTGGCCGACGGCAAGGAACGCGGGTGGGGCCAGTTGCGGGCGCCGGTCGCCAAGTCGACGCTGAGCCACCACCTGAAGATCCTGCGCGAGGCCGGCGTCACCCGCACCCGCCAGGAGGGGACGCGCTGCTACGTCGCGCTGCGCCGAGCCGAACTGGACGAACAGTTCCCCGATCTGACTCGTGTCCTGCTCGCGGCGGCAGAGGCCGAGGACGTCGGCGATGTCAGCGTCGTCGAGCCGTAGGCGGCGCCGGGAGCGTTCTTCCGGCACAGTCACCGAGTGTGTTCGCCGCACTCCTCCGGGTGCGCGGACGTTGGCCTCCAGAGGCCGGGAATGAGAGGACACATGGTCTCAGCAGCGCGCACGCCCGCGGACCCGCAGGTCACGGCCGGAGCCCTGCAGGGTGAGCTGCAACGCCTCGAACTGCAGAAGCAGGCACTCGAGCGGGAGTTGGCGGCCGTCGTCGCCCATCTGTCATCCGTGCGCAGGGCGCTGGCCGCCCTGAGCCGCCTCGCGGTCTCGGGACCGGTCGCGGGGGCCGTGGAAGACCTGGCCGCGGAGCGGCAGCCTCTCGCCGCGGTCAACGGGGCCGGCGGGGCAGCCGAGGAGACCGGGTACCGGGACGCGCACCATGCCGAGAACGCCACCACGGCTGGGCGGCCCGCCGCCGCGGCGGGCGGCTACGGCAGGCTCACCGAGCAGATCCTGGATTTCCTGGCCACCACCGGCGGGTCGGAGGTGCGGGCCCGCGACGTCGCGGCCGCCCTGGGCCGGGACGAGAACGCCGGCAGCATCAACGCGGTGCGCAGCACGCTCGACCGGCTGGTGGGCGCGTCCCGGGTCCAGCGGGCCGGGCGCGGGCTGTACCGGGCCGCTCCCTGAGCCTGACGCTCAACCGCGCGGGCCGAACGGCGAGAGTCGACCGGGCCCAGGGGCGGCCCCAGCAGTCCTCGGGAGACCGGGGCGGCGGACGTGCCCGCCGCGACCGGTGCGTTCACGGCCCTGGCGGGTGGTACGGCTCCTGCGGCACCCGAGGAGCGGGCACCGCCAGGCCGTCCACGTACTGGCGGACCAAGCGGGGGCAGCTCTTCTCGGTGGCCCGCCAGGTGGTTCCCGGCAGCGGACGGCCGAGGTGCGACACCACGGCGAGGACGTCCTCGGCGGGCACGTCGACGCGTACCCGCCCCGCCCGCTGCGCGCGGTAGAGCAGTCTCCGTGTCACGGCCGTCACGCGGGCCCGGGGTCCGGCCTCCGCCGCCGACCCCTCACGGGGGCCTTCCGGAAGGCAGTAGAGGACGGCCGGCCGCGCGGATGCCAGGTCCTCGAGGAAACCGCGCAGCGCGAGCACAGGGTCGCCCGTGTCGAGCCGGGCCTCGGCGGCGGCTGCCGCGGCCGCGACACCCTCGGCGACGTCGGTCAGCAGTTCCTCACGACTTCCGTAGTGGCGGTAGAGCGTCGCATTGCTGACCCCTGCCTGGCGGGCTATCCGGTCCAGCGACACCCCGGCGCCCTGTTCGGCGAGCAGGTCGGCCGCGGCCGTACGGATCCGGCGGCGGTTGCGCACCGCGTCGGCGCGCGGTGCGCCACCCCGCACACGAAGCTCCTGCCGCTGCGCCGCCTCCTGCGCGGGAGTGTTCACGCGCCGGTCCCCGACGGGCGCGGGGCGCGCAGGTGGGCGCGCCGGGCCAGTTCCTCGTCGTCGACCAGGGTGAGCATCGGCCGGCCGGGCGCACAGAGCATGGTCACGACGAACCGGGTCCGTACGTCCGGCAGGGCGTTGCCGTCCTGGTAGTGGATCACGTCTCCGCCGGGCTCCCAGAACGTCTCGCCGGCCCTGACGATCCGCTCCGGCTCGCCTTCGAGTTCGAAGCGGACCGCGCCCTCGAGCACGTACCCGAAAGCCGGCCCCGAGTGCCGGTGCGGCGGGGTCCCCGGGTCGCCGGGGGGCCACTCGACGACGATGGTCATCCCCGAGGCGCCCTCGGGCACAGCCAGCGGCGTGGTCTCCTGCACCATGGTCACCGCCGTCTTCCACGCCTCCGACCGCGGCTGCCCGCCGCCGCCCTGCGTCTTTTTGTCTGACATGTGCCGCACCTCCACAATGGTGATCGCAACGGATCGAGGGGAGGGGGAAGGGCGGCCTGTCACGCCCTTCCGCCCCCGGTGTGCCGGCCTGGGCGGGCCGGCCGGCGCCGTCCCTTCCGGGCGGGACAGTGCCGCTCTCCCGTACGACCGGGCAGCGCGCGCCTTTGTGACGTCCGCCTCGTCGGCGACCAATCGCCTCCTGGCGTGCAGCGACGGACGCGGCAGGTGCCCGACCAGATCAGTCAGTGGGTCGAGCAGGACCACTCCTCCCTCGGGACGGACGTTTTCGGCCTGTCTGTCGGACACAAAGGAGGCGGCCCGCCGCCATCCCGGGTGATGGACGCCGCATCGATCGCGGTGGCCGCGCTGGACCGATGGGCGCGCACTGGTGCGGTCGCCGCGCGGACGGCGGAGCAGGCCCGCTCCCGGTACGGCCGGCAGGCCCGACGCGCCGCCGGGGACAGGGGCGGCTCGTGTCCCGGCGGCGTTCTCGGCACGCACCCGCCGCCGTGCCGCCGCCCTGCGCCGGGCGGCGGCACGGCGCAGACTCACTCCCGTGTCCCCGCCAGCGCCGCCGCACGGCCCCGCAGCGCAGCCCACGCCGGGACGGTCGAAGCGACGACCGCGAGCACCGCGCACGCGCCCACGGCCGCCCCGACGGCCGTCCACGGCAGGTCGACCGTGCTGTCCACCGACAGCAGGGCCAGCGCCCACTGCATCCCGGCGAGGTTGAGCGCCGCCACGGCGAGTCCGAGGAGCGCGCCGACCGCGACCACGGCCAGGGACTCGGCGCCCACCAGCCGCAGCACCTGGGGTCGCGTCGCCCCGGCCAACTGCAGCGAGGACAGCTCCCGGACCCGGTCGGAGGTGGCCATCAGCATGGTGTTCACCAGGGAGATGGCGGTTTGACATCCTCCCGGGCTTAAAGGCCCGGGATTCCCGCCTGCTC